>JAITKY010000075.1 GCA_031278135.1 Prevotellaceae bacterium
AAAAAACTGTATATTTGCATAATTATATCAAAAATATTAGATGTAATCAACATATTGAATATAAACGAAAAAAAGTACAGTTATGTGGAAAAAACAGAAAAAAAAGATACATTGGGAGCGGTGTAAAAGACTGAAAAAAGGGACGAAACTCAGACGTATTTTACTAAATATTTTTGGGTGGTTTCTTTTCCTGATATTTGCTCTAATGTTTGGGATATCATTGAGAGTGTTTTTGTTGGCAAAGTTTCTTATTCCGACCTGGTCAATGTCGCCGACTCTTATAGCAGGCGATGTTATACTCGTCAACAAGATGATACCGGGTCCCCGTATTTTCAAAAGTTGGGATTTCCTGAAAAATGGAGATTTCAGTATGAAACGCTTGAAAGGATACCGCAAAGTACAGCGTAACGATGTGATAGTGTTTAATTTTCCCTATTCGAACTGGTACAAACTGGAGCTCGACTTCAATGTGTTTTATGCCAAGCGATGTATTGCCATTCCGGGCGATACATTCCTCATCGACAATGGAATGTATCGGGTCAAAAATGTTTTCGACACTTTGGGGCACTATGCAAATCAGAAAACACTGTCGGAGATGGAACCTCAAGCATTTCCTCCACATATCTACAACTGTTTTCCGGACACGGTTTACGGCTGGAACATCCTGAATTTCGGACCTTTCTATATCCCCGGCGAAAACGACACCGTAGCAATCGACACTATGAATATCCGCCTTTACCGGCAACTGATTGAATACGAAACACAACAACCGGTCGAAGTCAAAGACAGGAAGGTGTTTATAGCGGATAAATCTGCAAACGAATATGTTTTTCAACAAAATTACTATTTCGTTGCCGGCGACCATGTAAGGGATTCACGGGATTCGCGTTATTGGGGATTGTTACCCGAAGATCATATCGTCGGTAAAGCATTTATCATCTGGAAATCAAAAGATCGAACAACAGGAAAAAGGCAATGGAACCGATTTTTTAGAACATTATAAAAACATTCAAAAGTCGGGGAATTGTTACAGACGGTATGCGCTTTAGCCAATAGTGAAGGCATAGTAAATAACATAGTAAACAATAAAAATATGACAGATTTCACTAAATCGAATATTCGGAAATTATATTTCAAAGACACATCCTTTGCTAATCTGATGAAGCACAGGATATATAATGTTCTGCTTGTTTCGAGCAAATACGATGCGTTCATTCTCGAAGAAGACGGACGAATCGACGAACAGATTTTTAACGAATATATGGCGTTAAATCTGCGATATGCTCCGCGCTTCACTCTGGTCGAAACGGAAACGGAAGCACAAAACGAACTCGAAAACAATAAATATGAATTGATTATCACAATGTCGGACAGCGAAGGGAACGACATTATCGATGTCGCAAAACGAATTAAGGCAAAACACGAAGACATTCCGATAATCGTACTAACACCTTTTTTACGGGAGGTTTCGCTACGTCTGCATACCGACGATGTAAGCGATATCGATTATGTTTTCAGCTGGCTTGGCAATTCCGACCTGCTTTTGGCGATAATCAAACTGCTCGAAGACAGGATGAATGTAAAAGAAGATGTTGAGAGTGTTGGAGTTCAGATACTGCTTTTCATTGAAGATTCTACACGGTTTGCATCTTCCGTTTTGCCGTATCTCTACAAGTTTGTGTTCAATCAGTCGAGGTCGTTTATGACTGAAGCCCTCAACGACCATCAGCAGATGTTGAGAATGAGAGGCCGTCCTAAAATCTTGATGGCACGAACATACGAAGAGGCTTTATCCATATTTGAACAGTATCCTGATAATATTCTGGGCGTTATATCCGATGTCAGTTTTCCACGTAATGGAACAACCTGCAAAACCGCCGGAATAGATCTGTATAAATACATCAAACAGAGGAATCCTTTCGTTTCCTACATATTAGAATCGTCGGAAAGTCAAAACAGCGTTTATGCCGAAAAATTAAACATTCCGTATATCGACAAAAATAACGAAAAAACTTTACCTAACCAATTGAAAACATACTTGTTGGAAAAATTCGGGTTTGGAGATTTCATCTTTCGTAATCCTGTGTCGAAAAAAGAAATCGCCAGAGTATCGGATTTGAAAGAACTCCAGAATATTCTGATAAAACTGCCGGACGAAACCCTGATCTGGCATTTTTCGAGAAACGACATCTCCAAATGGCTGTATTCAAGAGCGATGTTTCCTTTAGCGTCGTTTGTCGAAAACCTTACTCTCGACGAATTTGAAAGTCTGAGCGATGTCAGGCAAACGCTGTTCGACGCTATAGTACAATACCGTAAAATCAAGAACAGAGGGATTGTAGCCGTATTTCGCAGGGAAAGATTCGACCGGTATTCCAACTTTGCACGTATCGGTTCCGGCTCGATGGGCGGAAAAGGAAGAGGTCTTGCCTTTTTGGACACGCTGATAAAAAACTATCCTGAACTCGAAGATTTTGAGAAACAAAACACTCAAATCAGCATACCCAAAACGGTGATACTTTGCACAGATATTTTCGACGAATTTATGGAAACGAACAATTTGTATCCGGTTGCGCTTTCCGATTCTCCGGATGAGGTTATATTTCAACACTTTCAGAATGCCAAAATGCCGAAATCGCTGCTTGGCGACTTCGTGACTTTTTTTAATGCGATATCGACACCGATAGCCGTCCGTTCGTCAAGTCTGCTTGAAGATTCGTATTATCAGCCGTTTGCGGGAATCTATTCTACCTACATGATTCCTTACGAAAAAGCGAGCAAAACACACATGCTGTATATGCTTGACTGTTGCATCAAAGCGGTCTATGCTTCTGTATTCTATAGAGAAAGCAAACTTTATATGGCATCGACATCCAATGTCATCGATTCGGAGAAAATGGCGATAGTGCTTCAGGAAGTTGCTGGCAGTAATCACAATAACAGATTTTATCCTTCGTTTTCGGGGGTTGCCCGTTCGATAAATTTTTATCCTATCGAACCGGAACGTCCCGAAGACGGAATTTGCAATGTGGCATTGGGTTTGGGTAAATATGTAGTCGATGGAGGCGTGAGCCTGCGGTTTTCGCCGGCATATCCGAATAATGTGTTGCAGACAAGCGAACTGGATATTGCATTGCGGGAAACGCAAACAAAGTTTCTTGCTATAAATCTGGCGAATGAAAAGAGATTCAAAATCAGTTCCGACGATGCCGAAAATCTTATGGAACTGCATGTCAAAGACGCAGAAGCCGACGGCGCTTTGCGACTGATTGCTTCGACTTTCGACTATAACGACAGAATGCTTCGAGATGGCATTTTCGAAGGCGGTCGAAAGGTCATTACTTTTTCGAACATACTCAAACACGACGCTTTCCCCCTCGCTCCGATATTGCAGAAAATCTTGAGAATAGGACAAAACGACATGGGTTATCCCGTCGAAATAGAGTTTGCCGTCAATCTGGAGGAAAAAGGATTAAACTCGTTCAATTTGTTACAGATACGACCGATAGTAGAAAATAAGGAGGTGATGCACGAAGATATTTCGTCGGTGGACAAAAACGACGCTATTATTATTTCGAATCATGCTCTCGGAAATGGAATAGTCGATAACGTGTGTGACATTGTGTATGTTAAGCCCGAAAACTTTGACGCTTCGAAAAGCCGTGACATGGCAGTAGAAATCGAAAAGATAAACGCTCAAATGTCTGCCAACGGTCTAAACTACATTCTAATAGGTCCCGGACGCTGGGGTTCGAGCGACCCATGGCTCGGTATCCCGGTGAAATGGACGCATATTTCGGCAGCACGCCTGATTATCGAAGCCGGTTTGGCAAACTATCGTATCGACCCAAGTCAAGGAACGCATTTTTTCCATAACCTGACGTCTTTCCGTGTGGGATATTTCACAATAAACGCTTATAACAACGACGGTTATTACGATTTGGATTATCTGTCGTCTTTTACTGCAATGTACGAAACTCAATACATCCGACATGTATGCTTGCCGTCGCCTGCCGTGATAAAAATCGATGGAAAACTTGGTGTCGGAGTCGTATGTCGCATATAATCATACGAAAATCATCCCGATTAATGCCTTCATTCCTCAGGCAATCATCATCCTGTGTGGAATAATATTCGTCTTCTACGGAAAATGAGAACTCAACTACTTTCGCCTGAAGGTAGTTGAGTTCTAAATCTCATTTCTTTAGATATTTAAATTAATAATTAATCAGTGTAATAAACTTCAATATTAAAAATATCAATATAAGTTGACGAACCTCCACTATTGTTATCGGGGAACCGCAAAATCAGAAATTGTCCCTCTATGGTTGTCGACAGAGTAAAAGAGAAAGTTGCCATAGTTTCTGCAACACCCTTTGCTATCGGAGAACCCCACGAGGCTGGTACTGTTTCGGGTACTCTTCCCATCAGAGGAGCGTGCCAGTTGTCATAATTCGACTTCCGCGACTCGTTGTTCCAATCAACCGTATGTGAAGTATAAGTGTTTATCGACAGATCGTCTGTCAAATAAAGTTCTATCTGATGAAAATAGTCACCGCTGCCGGAGACTTTGATAACCTGTTTTGACTCTTTCAGATCAATTATAAGCACATGTGGTAAGGAAGCGTATGCTTCGATGTTTGAATGCCAACCGCTATTGAGATCGTTGTCTATAGCTAACATTGGATAACCGCCAGGCCAGAGAGTTTGAGAGCCATTTCCATTACCCCAATTATGGTTACCATTTCTCGACATCGCTACCCAGTTTTTCCTCTCGTTGTCGTCATATCTTTTTAAGTTTAAGACACGCGTTTTGACTGTGTAGATTGTCTGCGTAAAGCCATCCTCTGCCGTAACAGTGTATGTCACCGGCGCCGCAAAGAAATTCTGCGTTACGCCCGATGCGGGATTCACCGTTGCGCCCGGCGATAGAGAGATAGTTGGAGCTAGACTCCCTCCTGTTGTTTCAAAAAATGCGGTAATATCCGTACCATCGATATTCCAGTCTACGCTGTCTGTACGGAACGACACAATCTCGCTGGCTGAGGATATTATTCGTGCCTTAACGGTGTAGGTTTTCGTTGTACCGTTCTCTGCCGTAACAGTGTATGTTACACCTGTTTCTGCAAAGAAATTCTGCACTACGCCCGATGCGGGATTCACCGTTGCGCCCGGCGACAGAGCGATAATCGGCGTAAGCGGCGTTGCAGGATTTGTGCCTGTCGGATAGACATATGTAATCTCTGAACCGTTAATAACCCAGTTTGCTTCGCTTACAGTGAACGACAAAATATCGTTACCCGAGTATGGCGTTCTTGTTGCACGGGCAGTGTAGGTTTTCGTCGCACCGTCCTGTGCCGTAACAGTGTATGTTACGCCTGTTTCTGTAAAGAAATTCTGTGCTGCGCCTGAGGCAGGATTCACCGTTGCGTCCGATGCCAGAGTGATGATCGGTGTAAGCGGCGTTGCAGGATCTGTTTCCGGCGGGTAGACATAAATAATCTCCGAACCGTTAATAACCCAGGTTGCCTCGCCTACAGTGAACGATACAATATCGTTATTCGAGTATGGCATTTTTGTCGCCTTAACAGTGTAGGTTTTCTTAGTCACTCCGTCCTGTGCTGTAACAGTGTATGTTACGCCTGCTTCCGTAAAGAAATTCTGCGCTACGCCCGATGCGGGATTCACCGTTGCACCCGGCGACAGAGCAATAATCGGCGTAAGCGGTGTTGCAGTATTTGTTGTTGCCGGATAAACATAAGTAATCTCCGAACCGTTAATAGCCCAGGCAGTCTCGCCTACAGTGAACGACTTTATCTCGGCGTCCGAGTATGGAGTTTTCGTAGCACGGGCAGTGTAGGTTTTTTTCGTCACTCCGTCCTGCGCTGTAACAGTGTATGTTACGCCTTCTATCGAGAAAAATCCGCTCTGTACCACGCCTGATGCAGGACTTACCGTTGCACCCTGCGACAGAGTGATGATCGGTGTAAGCGGACCTTCCACTGTTTCCGGCAAATAGACCTGCGTAATGTTTGTTCCGTTAATAGTCCAGGTCACAGTGTCCACTTTGAACGACAGAATTTCGCAATCGGAATATTGTGCTCTTGTCGCCTTAACTGTGTACTCTTTCATCGTTAAACCGTTTTCAGCAGTAACGGTGTATTTGACGCCCTGCGCCGTGAAGAAGTTCTGCGCCACGTCCGATGCCGGGCTTATCGTGGCGCCTCTCGAAATTTCGATGGTCGGCGTGAGTTGACTTTCTACTGTTTCCGGCGGATAGACCTTAGTAATGTCCGTTCCATTAACAGTCCAGGTCACAGTGTCCACTGTGAACGACAGAATTTCGCAACCGGAATATTGCGTTCTTCTCGCTCTAACCGTGTACTCTTTCATCGTTACACCGTTCTCAGCAATAACGGTGTATTTGACGCCCTGCGTCGCGAAGAAGTTCTGCGCCACGCCCGATGCCGGACTTATCGTGGCGCCTTTCGAAACTTCGATGGTCGGTGTGAGTTGACCTTCCTCCGTTTCCGGTGGATAGGTGTGGATAATGTTTAAACCGCTGACAGTCCAAATCACAGTGTCCACCTTGAACGACACGATATCGCATGCCGAACTTTTGGGATCTTCGTCCTTGCACGAAACAAAGAGCATAGCGCTACCTATTAGCACTATCAATGTTGTTTTTAAACAACTTACATACTTTTTCATATTTTTAACCATTTAAAATAATTTATATAATTTTTAATTTTTATTTATTCGCTAATTATCTTTTTTAATAAATATCAAGATTACCTGACCAAATATGGTCATCTATCCACTCTTCATAATTAATCCACATCTATCAGGTTAACAACATCATAAGCGATAAATTCGTCTATTAATGGGCACAAAGATATAAACAATTTCTTTAATGCAACAAAAAAATAATAGCATTATTTCGACATTTATAGTATTATTTCGATATTTTTTATACCTGATTGCTTGATATTCTCTGAATTATAACGAT
>JAITKY010000181.1 GCA_031278135.1 Prevotellaceae bacterium
TCCGCCTGATATAGCATATATTGAGCGTTAAACGCTCCGTATCCGTGTCCGGTCAGTGGTTTATCTTTTATCATGTTCCATGTGGTTTGCCAAATCAGCAACCGTCCGTCCGCCGAATCTTTTTTCAGAAAGTAAAGTCCGGTCATTCCCGCAATCGCCACACATACAAACAGGATTTTTAATGTTTTCTTTATTTTCAATCCCAAATATCCGCTGAACAGAAAACATACGGAAACGACAGCGCACGCAATCATCGCCGCTCTTGAGCCGGATAATATCGCTGTAATGAATACGACAAAGGCGATAACTGCCGCAATATATCCGACTGCTCGGCGGGAGTTTTTGAAAAAGTAAAAAACGTATGGAAACACGCAAACCAAAGCCGCCGCATAACCGGCAGGATTGTCAAAATTCCCCGTTATCCTGAAACGGTTTGTACTGTAAAGTATTCCTGCATACTGCAACAATCCGTGAATTGCAAGAACGATCGCCAACAGCGTAAACATCCCAAACAAATATCCTGTCGGCAAAACCGGTATCGTCTGCTGCAAAACAAACAGCAAAAGAACGAAACAGACTGTTTGCATCAACAAATAACTGTTGAATCCAAAAACAGCCCAATCTCGGACAAAAATAAAACAGTACGAAATAACAATAAACAACAACAGCGCTTTTGCCGGAATATAAACTTTTCGTTGTAAAAGACCGAAAATTATACCTGCAACAGCCACTCCCACAATCATTCCAAACCATTTTGGGCTTATTTCATGATTGACAAAATGACGGGAAGAGAAAAATAGTGTAATGCAACATAATACAGCCAAACCTGCTATAAAAAACGTTGCCGACGTCAAAAATCTTATTTTCATTGGGTCTGTTTTTTTTTTTAATAATTATTTATAACCACAACTGTTCTCCATTTTTATTCAGCGTAAACCATGGAGTAACAACGTCTTTTGTGACACTTTTCAGATAATACAGTCCGCCGGTAGGAATCCGGAAATCTAAAAAATGCTTTGTCGCAAGTTGTTGTTCAAATAATTGCCAATCCTTTTCCCAGTAATATAACTCGTAAGTATGTCCCTCGTAAATAAAATTACCTTCGTGACGTGGAAAATATCTGATTTCTGCAATTGTTTGCGGTTCGCCCAAATCCAGACCGGTCCAAGCATTATTAGGATGAGACGCATCGAAAAAAGTAAAAATATCGCCATCAAATGCTTTGTCGCAAGTAACATCCGGATCGGCAGGCGAACCAAATGGTTTACCGCTGAGTTTTTCGCTTCTGTCGTTGTATAATTCTATTTCGGCGACATTGCCGTAACACCCTCTGTTCGAGGTATATCGAACATAACGATACGGTTTCGAACTCCGGATTTTTGTCGAATATAAATATGTCCCGTCTAATTTTTTTACAGTGTGCAATACTTTTGCATCGGAAAAATCATCGCGGTTTGCACCCTCGAAGACGCCATTGTTCATGCGCTCCAGATAATTGAATGTCGCCGGCGACATTTCTGTAACTGTAAACTGTCGATAATTGCTCGTGTCCGGTTCAAAGATATGGATACTGTCATTATCACCAACTTGAAAAGGATAATGTGCCGGCTTTTGAACGCCATTTTCACAATATAGCGGCAGATACATGATATTTTTGCCTGTCATACCGAAATTAATAGTTTTAGTATCGGTTTCGCCCCAGCCTACAATCTCCCATGTTTTTTTGCCTCTACAGGCAAGATAAGCATAGCCTGTGTTTTTGGATGGCTGATATTTGACGGGGATTTCGACTTCACAACCTCCAATGTTGTGGAAAAGAGTATCGGGCTTATAATATTCGTGCGTAACATCTTTCATATACCAATCGTGCAAAACTGCAGGAATATCACTGCTGTCGGTTTTGATATGCTCTTGTTTCGCAAAAGTCTGTCTATAAATTTTACTTTTATGTGCATAATCATAAATGTGTTCTTCCTGTTGTGGATTTTCTTCTGTACCCATAAAAGAAAAACGTTTGTCTATACCTCCATACCCTGAATTCCATGAATGGCCGACATAGTGATTGGGCCATTTCAGAACGAAATCTTTCGATACGGGAATACCCAATGCACGCATAGTGAAAATGGCTAATGTAACCATTTCGTCGCACATGCCGCGTGTTGCTGTCATAATCATAGAAAAATTCATATCAGGCACATCTGTGGACAATTGCAATTGGGGCAGTTGTGAATTAACTTGAGTACAGGCTTCTATGACTGTTATTCCGGGTTGCGTCTTAAACGAATTGTTCAATTTTGCATAACTTGTCAGGGCTTTTTTTCGCCAGTTTTCCAAAGGTTCGTTTGATACTCTGTACGGTAAAATTTCCTCACAAAAGACGTCAAACGGTACGTCTTTGCCCCATGGCTGTTCTTCCCAAACCTTGAATGACAGTTCGATATTGTTAATCAGATAATCGCCTGTGATATATTTCACATCGTATTTTATTATCGGTTCCATTGATCCATAAGCCTCAAGTGCATCCTGTTGACTTTCTATTCCTTTCATCTGAATACAAAACGCCATCAGATTCTCAAACGGAACATCGTATTCTACCGAATATTTATCCGGCATGTTCGCTATCAGAAACTCGGCTGCGCGAAGTTTTAAACTGTCGGCTGGTTTACGACTGTAATGTTTCAATACTTTTTCCAATTGACTGCGGTTGTCGCCTGCCTGTCGCAAGACATCCTCTATTTCCGGAGAATAACGTGTGCAACCTGTAAATAATATTAATGCTGTTGTTAAATAAATAAGTTGTATCTTCATATTTTTAAAATCTAAAATATCTAAAATAACTTGTTGTATCCGCCGGCTTGATACCAGCCTAACTGTTGATAATAACTGTTTAAATCATTCCTGCTGCTGTGAGGAATATAGCAACTCAGTCCACAGTATGTATTTATCTCGTACTTCTCTAAAAATTCCGCAGTATTAGCCTTGTACAATACTGTTTTTCCGAGTTGTTCCATCAACAGGCGTTTATCCGCATCCGGAAATGCTTTTGTAATAAAATCCAGAAAATCGAATGTATATTGTTCATCATATACATCCAAGCGTTGTACTGAAGTTCTGTCGAAGGAGGCTATATCAAATGTCTGTCCGGAAATCAATTGATTAGTAACTCTTGCCAGATTATCCAATTCTTTAGTATTTATCAGAGATACAGTCGCCGAACGAAATGCTCCCGATTGTTGCTGATAATAATTGAAATAACTTTCAGCCGCTTTTCTTAAATCCGGCGTGGATGATACTAATGTGGGAATAATCAGGTCGTATGGGAAACCGCTGTCAATTGTTTCCGTCGAAGACGCAATAATGTAATCCGTTTTGTTCCTCAATTCATACGCTACCTCAACAGCGCCCATCAGACAGGCGTCGAAGAGAATATAGTCGAACCGGACAGGCAAGGCTTCCGCCAAATCCGGAATATTCATCTGCTTGTTGCCATCTATCACAAATGATTTCAACTGCACGCCCGAAGGTAACCACGATGTACCGTGCGACCAGAGTATTAAACCATAGCTTTCGGAAGGATACATTTCGATAATTTCTCCAAGCAATTTGTTCACAGTTGCAGGATCGGCAGAGTTGAACTCCGAATATGTTTTTATCGTTTGCTCGCCCTTTTCGGTTATCCTTAGCAAGCAAGGCGTTTCGTCTGCCACATCCATC
>JAITKY010000109.1 GCA_031278135.1 Prevotellaceae bacterium
TATTTATTTTATCTTTATGCTTTTGTGGTTAAAATTCCTTTTTTTTTTTCAACTCCCATTGACACCCTGCGACGGTTTATGATTGACATAGTCTCGTTCGACTTTTCCGTCCCGGAGGCGGATAATTCTACGGGCGTATGATGCAATCTCCTCTTCGTGAGTAACGACGATTACCGTATTTCCTTTAGAGTGAATTTCCTCGAAAAGGCGCATAATGTCGATTGACGTTTTTGAATCAAGATTTCCAGTTGGTTCGTCGGCGAGTATTATTGATGGATTATTGACCAATGCCCTTGCAATAGACACACGTTGTCGTTGTCCTCCGGAGAGTTCGTTAGGTTTATGATCTTTGCGGTTTTCCAAATCTACGCTTACCAATGCGTGCAGACCGCGTTCGATTCTTTCGTGTTTTTGTATTCCGGCATAAATCAGCGGCAAACAGACATTTTCGAGTGAAGAATAACGAGGAAGCAGATTAAAAGTCTGAAACACAAATCCGATTTCTTTGTTTCGCACTTCGGCAAGGTCATTATCTTCCATTTCGCTAACGTCGATTTGATTAAGGATGTATTTGCCACCGGTTGGAGTGTCCAGACATCCAAGCATGTTCATCAGAGTCGATTTCCCCGAGCCCGACGGTCCCATAATAGCGACATATTCATTACGTTCTATCGAAAGCGAGACACCGTCCAAAGCCCTGACTTCCTGACCGCCTACCTGATAGATTTTACTGATGTTTTCAATTTTAATAATGTTCATATGCAATTTATTTTAAAGGTAACAATTCCACTGTTTTATAAAAGATTTCCGCACATTCGAGTTGCAAAAGGATTTTACCTTCGGCGATGCTAAGGTTTTCAGCATGATTAACCAAATGTCCGTTTACATAATGTTCTGATTTATTGTCGATGCAGATGACTTCGACAGTGTTCCATTCTTGACCCGGATTTTCGAAATTGTCGGTACGAACGATACGGTTTTGGATTCTTTGATTTGGCGAATCGGCAGTAGCTCCGCCGACGAGCCAATAATCGCCGCAATCTTCTTCTTGAATCTGACATTCAACAGATTCAGGCCAGATTTCGTCTTTTGCCGTGACAGGAAAATGATAGAGAATACCGCTATCGCGTTTAGCATTTTGGCGTGGAGGATATCTTTTTTCGCCCCAACGGAAAACCACACGCAAATAATAATTCTTATAAGGCTTTTTAGTACAGATATATCCCATACTTTCGCCGGCAAGATGAATCTGTCCATTTTCGACGTTGAAAGCCTTTTCGACATCGTTATTTACGCCATATTTCGAATAGATGTACCATCCGTCAAGATTTTTACCATTAAATAAAGGAGTAATTTTCACTTTATCATTCAATTTCGTAAACAAAATTTTGTCTTTATGTCCTTTCAGGATTTCGGGAACGGGATTTTTTTTCGCAAAAACATCTACATTTGCAAATAAACAGACGATCGCAATCATTAATATACCTTTGTATTTCATGTTAATAACACATTTTTTAGTTAATATTCTTTAAATATTCGCGACGTAAAAGTAATACTTTTTTTTATATCAATGATTAATTATTATTTTTGGCGTTTCAAATGTCTGTTTGATTTTAGCATATATTAAATTCAATCAGTCTGTTATATGCAGTATGGAAAAATTATTATCTAAGATAAATGTACCAAACGACCTTCGAAAGTTGAAAGTCGAACAGTTGGAACAACTATCCGCCGAACTTCGGGAATTTATAATCGACAAATGCTCGGAAAATCCCGGACATTTCGGCGCAAGTCTGGGGACAATCGAACTCACTGTCGCCATTCATTATGTGTTCAATACCCCGTACGACAAACTTATTTGGGATGTCGGACATCAGGCGTATGCCCACAAGATACTCACAGGAAGGAAGAATGCGTTCGACATGAACAGGAAATACAATGGATTGAGTGGTTTCCCGAAAATAACGGAAAGCGAATATGACGCATTCGGCACAGGACATGCTTCTACGTCGATTTCAGCGAGTTTGGGTATGGCAGTTGCTGCGCGTCTCGACAACGAAGACCGGAAAATCATCGCAGTAATCGGCGACGGTTCGTTTTCGGGCGGAATGGCGTTCGAAGGGCTTAATAACGCCGGTTGGCAAAACGCCGACATGTTGGTGATTCTCAACGATAACAACATAGCGATAGACCCTAATGTGGGAGCGTTGAAAAAGTATTTTACAAACATAACCCTGTCGAAAAAATACAACATATTAAAAAGAAACGTCTGGACTCGTTTGGGAGAAAGTCGAATCCGATGGGCGCTCAAACGTCTGGGTAACACAATGAAATCGGCGATATTCTCGGAAGGAAACCTGTTTGAATCCTTAGGATTCCGGTATTTCGGACCTGTTGACGGACATGATATATACACGCTCGTCAAAACGCTGTCGCGTCTAAAGACCATCAAAGGCGCTAAACTGCTGCATGTTGTCACCAAAAAAGGAAAAGGATACAAGCCTGCCGAAGAAAATCAAACCGAATGGCATGCTCCGGGTACGTTCGATAAAAATACCGGAAAAAAGTTAAGCACAGTTATTGTCGATCCGTCGAAGACCGCTAAATATCAGGATGTTTTCGGAGAGACGATAGTGGAACTTGCCGGTATGAACCCGAAAATTCTGGGAATCACTCCGGCAATGGCGACAGGATGTTCGCTGAACATTATGATTCAGTATTTTCCCGACAGGGTCTTCGATGTGGGAATCGCTGAAGCTCACGCAGTAACATTCTCCGCAGGGCTTGCGGTTGCGGGTTACATGCCGTTTTGCAATATCTATTCTTCGTTTATGCAACGAGCGTTCGATTCTGTTATCCACGATGTTGCATTACAGAAACTGAACGTCGTATTTTGTCTGGACAGGGGCGGAATAGTTGGCGAGGATGGTCCTACTCATCACGGAGTCTTCGACATGGCGTACTTCCGGTTGATTCCGAACATGACGGTTTCGGCGCCGATGAACGAAATCGAACTCCGGAACATGATGTACACGGCACAATTGCCGGCTGCCGGTCCGTTTTCCATTCGCTATCCACGTGGAAACGGAGTTACACCAAACTGGCGAATTCCTTTTGAGCAAATGCCGGTCGGAAAAGGTCGTATATTGAAAGAAGGCAACGATATAGCCATATTGAGCATAGGACATCCGGGAAACTTTGTCGCTACCGCTGTCGCAAAAGCGGAGAAAAACGGTATCAGCGTGATGCATTGCGATATGAGATTCGTGAAACCAATAGACGAAGAGATATTGCACACCGTAGGGAAAAAGTTCAAACACGTTATCACTGTGGAAGATGGCACTGTTGTAGGCGGAATGGGCAGCGCCGTCGTCGAATTTTTTGCGTTGCATGGCTACGAATGTCGTGTGGAGATGTTGGGCGTTCCCGACAGATTCGTTCAACAGGGTACTGTTCAGGAACTTCAGGCAAAATGCGGTTTTGATGCCAATGGAATATATAATACCGTTTTAAGATTGATGAATCATGTTTAAAACGACAAACAAATGATTTGGAATCAGGTTATTGACGACTATATTGTGTATTTGAGCCTTGAGAAATCCCTCTCGCCTGCATCCATCGAGGCTTACAGTTACGATTTGAGTAAATTGAAAGAGTATATGGAAGCATATTCCATTGCTCCCGAAAACGTTACACTGGAACATCTGGAAACTTTCCTGTCCGATATATACGACAAAGGATTTATCCAAACTTCTCAAGCGCGCATATTAAGCGGAATACGAGGCTTTTTCAGATACATGCAGATGGAAAACCTGATATCAACGCTTCCGACAGAATTGCTCGAAAGTCCAAACCCTCAAAGAAAATTGCCGGACATTCTTTCGGCGGAAGAAATCGACAGGATAATCAACAGAATAGACGTCAGCATCCCCGAAGGTCATCGCAACAGGGCTATTATCGAAGTCCTGTACGGCTGCGGGTTACGGGTTACGGAATTGGTTTCCTTACAGATTTCGTGTTACTTTCCTCAAAAAGGTTTTATCAGAGTAATCGGGAAAGGCAGTAAAGAACGCCTGATTCCAATCGGCAGACAGGCAATAAAAGCAACTGGTATTTATCTGACACAGAGAAATGATCTCAAAATAAAAAAAGGAAACGAAGATATTCTGTTTCTCAACAGGAGAGGCTCAAAACTAACTCGCGAAATGATACTTATCATGGTGAAACGTGCCGCTGCGAACGCTGGTATCAAAAAAACAATCAGCCCTCACACTTTCCGCCATTCCTTTGCCACTCATTTGATTGAAGGAGGCGCCGACCTCAGAGCCGTACAGGAAATGCTTGGTCACGAATCGATTGTCACCACCGAAATATATACCCACATCGACCAAAAACATCTTAGAGAAGTAATCAAACTGCATCCAAGAGCGAAAAAAATTGAAAATTATTGAAGTCGCTCTGCCTGTAGGAGTTCAAACTGTTTGTCCCATGCTTCTTTGTATCTGTTATTGACGAAGCTCGTCTCAAAGCCAATTCTTCTCCGTCTTTTGAAAGCCGGATTTTGTTTCCTAAGTCTGTCGTAAAAAATGTTTCAGGTTGCATCCTCAAATAATTTTTTGAATATCCGAATACTATATATAGTATTCGGATATCCAATTTTTTGGCTAAATCTTTTTTTTTGAGGTGCTATGCAAAAAAGTTATAACTTTGCGAGAAAAAAGGAAAAGAATATCTCAAAGTTCCTTTATCGAATCAATCGGATTAGCGTTAGCGGCGATACGGCTTTGCCAGAACACCGTCGCCAGCGACACAAGGAAACAAAACATTCCGGCAGCGACGAAAATCC
>JAITKY010000113.1 GCA_031278135.1 Prevotellaceae bacterium
GTTTAACGTGGGAAAATGAATTTTAAGCGTGTTTGTAACATACCGCTCTCACCGCTCTCACCGCTCTCACACGACATAAAATTATACTGCTGACAGAGCATTTCCCGTTTACACAAGACAACAAGTGCAATACACGATAAGCCTGTACACACTGCACCGAAAAAAAATAAGATAATACTGATGAGAAAAATCTCTGTAAGAATCCGCATGCCGATCACGCCTATTATAGAGACCAATAAGGCTAACGAGCCCAACACAAAAAACAACACCCCAAATCCTTTCAGGGTCTTTACTCCACTACCTTTGTAGTTTACAATTACTTCTTGCTTTTCAATCTTTTCCTTTTCAATCTTTTCCATAACACTTTTATTTTATTTTTTAATTAATTTATATTCAATTATTTATATGTCCCTGCAAACGTTCAAGTTTCTCACAAAAACCACGAAAACGGATGCACAAAGATAATGATTTTTTTTAGAACAATAATTTTCTTTTTTTTACCTTTTTTTTAACCACGAAGTCGCATAAGTTATACAAAGTAAAAAACTTCGTGTTACTTTGTGCCCTTTGTGGTTCTTTTTAACTAATTTTTTTTCAATCTAATGACATATAATAAGGAAAAGAAAAAAAATGTTCCATGACTAATTTTTTACTATTATATACTATTGTTCCGCCGCCTTTTTTAACTACGTATCCAAGTCTTCATTTTCTTGCATATTGTATCAATGTTTTCAGATTTTATCACATGAACCTGAAAACGAACATGCCAAACAGTCGTTACCGCTTTTGTTTTTGTGATGCTGTTCTGTTTCTTCGTTTTTCACACACTTTATTCCTAATTTTTTCATGTTTTTATTACGCCCGATTTCGTTTTCGGTAAATTCGCCTTTTATCCAGATACGGACGCATAATCCTGCGACGCACAAGGCAAGCAATATAACGGTAAAAATAAAGAGTTTCATATGTTTATCCCTGTTCTTTAAGAATCACATCGTGTGCGCCGCCTTCCACTATGCTTGTCGATGAAACTAATGTTATTTTTGCGTTTCGCTGTAATTCGTCGATTGTCACAGCACCGCAACTGCACATTGTCGATTTGATTTTCGACAGTGTAATATCCAGATTGTCTTTTAATTTACCGGCATACGGCACATAACTGTCCACACCTTCTTCAAACTTCAACGTTTCAGCGCCGCCACTGTCGTAACGCTGCCAGTTTTGAGCGCGATTCGAGCCTTCGCCCCAGTATTCCTTAACATAATTGTTTCCAATCCGCAGTTTTTTTGTTGGCGATTCGTCGAAACGCGCAAAATATCTGCCCATCATCAGGAAATCGGCGCCCATTGCAAGAGCCAGAACCATGTGATAATCGTGTACTAATCCGCCATCGCTGCAAATGGGAATGTAATATCCTGTTTTTTCGAGATATTCGTTACGTGCTTTTGCAACGTCGATAAGGGATGTGGCTTGTCCTCTGCCTATTCCCTTCTGTTCACGGGTGATACATATCGAACCTCCTCCGATGCCGATTTTAATAAAATCGGCTCCAGCATCTGCAAGAAAATCAAATCCTTCCTTATCTACAATATTGCCTGCGCCGACGGGCAAATTCGCATAATTTTTTTTAACCCACAACAGCGTTTCCTTTTGCCATTCCGAATATCCATCCGACGAATCAATACACAGAACGTCTACGCCTGCATCGACAAGCGCCGGAATACGTTCACGATAATCGCGGGTGTTGATTCCTGCACCGACCAGCAGAGTTTTGTCTTTACCCGAAAGTTCGTTGGGATTTTCCCTGTGACTGTCGTAGTCTTTCCTGAACACGAAATAAACCAGATTGTTATCGCTGTCGATTATCGGCAAGGTATTCAATTTGTTATCCCAGATAATCTGGTTTGCGTCGGTGAGTGTGATTCCGAGATTTCCGGTGATAAGCGACTTGAAAGGGGTCATAAATTCTTCGACTTTCTTTTTGGGGTCGTCTCTGTCCGTTCGGAAATCGCGGTCTGTAATCAATCCGAGCAGTCGTCCGTTTGGAGTTCCATCGTGTGTCACTCCGATAGTGGAATGTCCGGTTATATTCACCAAATCAAGCACATCCTTCAATGTGCTGTCGGGTTTTAGATTCGAATCGCTCACAACGAATCCGGCTTTGAATTTCTTTACTTTCCTGACCATCTCGGCTTGAGCGTCAATCGCCTGCGAGGCAAAAATGAACGACAATCCACCGTTCCGGGCTAATTCAATCGCAAGTTCGGGACCCGAAACAGACTGCATAATTGCCGAAACAAACGGAATATTCAACTCCAAATCCGACCGCTTACCGGCTGATTTATACTTGACAAGGGGCGTTTTTAACGACACGTTGAGAGGTGTACATTGCTTTGTCGTAAGCCCCGGAATAAATAAATATTCACCAAAAGTTCTTGAAACATGATCTATATATATCGCCATACAAAATAGACATTAAATTTCGGACAAAGTTAGTGTTTATTCTTGTAATACCGGCAATATTAATGCAATTTTATGTTTATTTATTCCCGGAATCTTCTTTTTCAATATGTTATGAAAACGTTTTTTTCTTATAAAACAATATAAATTTAAGTATCGCTCTGTAAATTCTGATCTGATTTGAAAATTTGTATTACCTTTGTGTCAAATTTTAATAATAACAGTCATGGACAAAAAGGTATCAAAACGATTGCCATACGGCAATACGAATTTCGAAAGTCTAAGGACAGAAAACTATGTGTATATCGACAAAACACGGTATATCGAATTGCTGGAAAATGAAGGAAATGAAAATCTTTTTTTACTCGTCCGCGTAAATTCGGAAAAAGTCTGTTTTTTTTCAACATTATCTTACTATTATGACATAACAACTGTTCGGCGACCTGTATATCGGGAAATATCCTACTCCAAAACGGAACAGTTATATGGTTCTTAATTTTAATTTTTCGGGACTGGATATTTCGAATGAGGAACGGTTTATAATTTCCTTTTCACAGAAAGTGCAGGATATTATTCGCGATTTTATGGACAGTTATAGCCATCTTTTTCCGAAAGGCGACATATACACTGCACAGATAAACGAGGAACAGCCGGGCGTCGGCGCTTTACGGAAAGCATTTAGCGCAGCAAAATCTATCGGTAAAAAATCTACGTCATCATTGACGAATACGACCATGTCGCCAATGACCTTATTGCACTGGGAACTTACGAAGGCGACGATATATATATATATATATATATATATATATCGCAATTTGATCTGGGCAAATGGCGTTATACGTGATTTTTACGAGACATTAAAGGAAGGTTGCGATACGGTAGTTGATCGCATTATTCTTACCGGAATTATGCCCGTAATGCTTGATGATGTCACCAGCGGTTTCAATATTGCTAATAATATATTGCTCGATGAACAATATAATGAAATATTAGGGTTTACTTCGGAAGAGGTAAATACGGTTATGAAAGAAGCCGGCATCAATCAGAATATGATTAATGTCGATATGGAATTGTTTTATAATGGCTATCTTTTTCATGAAGCCGGTGAACACAGAGTGTATAATCCTTCGATGATGCTCTATCTGTTTGACTGGATACAAAAAAGAAAGACCAAAAGTATTATTGATGACAATCTTAA
>JAITKY010000009.1 GCA_031278135.1 Prevotellaceae bacterium
GCAACGACGAAGCAACCCAGCAAGTTACGTCAAAGAAATCATTCCAAAAAGCCACAGTCTGGACAAAACTTGCATACATGGTGTCATCGCCAGACTTGTTTCAGTACGAAACAAACATTTGCAGCGCCAATACGCCAAATACGACAATTTTAAATGCACGCAAAGTTTGTCAAAGTTTGCCGGAAAAGTTTGTTTGTCAAAAATTTTCATTAATTTCGCGCCGAAATTTGTAATATTTATTTAAATAAGATTATGGAAGGATTGACGGTTATGAAAAAAGATATTTTTGAGAGAGCGAAGATTGCGAGTCGGGCGCTCAGCAACTTGGACGAATCGCAGATTAACAGCATATTGTTGAAGGTCGCCGACAAAACCGAACTGCAATATAACGCAATTATGGAAGCCAACCGTAAGGATTTGGAACGTATGGATGCCTCGAATCCAATGTTCGACAGGTTGGTGCTCACCAAAGAACGAATATTCGCCATTGCTGCCGACTTGCGCAATATAGCGGCGTTACAATCGCCCGTCGGAGAAATACTGAGCGAGACAGTGCGTCCCAACGGCATGAAAATAACGAAAGTAAGAGTGCCGTTCGGAGTTATTGGTGTGATATACGAAGCTCGTCCGAACGTAAGTTTCGACGTGTTCGGGCTTTGTTTCAAGAGCAATAACGCTGTGATACTGAAGGGTGGCAGCGATGCTAATTTTTCGAACGAAGCGATTGTCGAATTGATACGCACGACACTCGCAGATGCCGGTGTTAATCCCGACGTCGTAACACTGCTTCCTTCCGACCGTTTAGCGACCGCCGAACTGCTTGATGCAACGTATTATGTCGATTTGATAATACCGCGTGGAAGTTCGGCGTTAATTAATTATGTGCGGGAAAATTCGCGTGTTCCGGTAATCGAAACCGGTGCGGGAATATGTCACACCTATTTCGACCGCGACGGCGACACAGTCAAAGGCGCAGCAATAATCTTCAACGCCAAAACACGGCGGGTAAGCGTATGTAACGCCTTGGATACACTTGTGATACATGCCGACAGGGTAGATGTTCTTCCCGAATTGTGCAACAAACTCGCCGATAAAAACGTGATAATCTATGCCGACCATCTCGCATACAAGGCTTTGGAAGGAAAATATCCTGCAAACCTGCTCGAACATGCTGATGACGACAGTTTTGGCATCGAATTTCTTGATTATAAGATGTCTATCAAGACAGTGGACACGATAGATGACGCAATAAATCACATCACCGTCTATTCGTCGCGACACAGTGAAACCATCATTACCGAAGACAAGTTGGCAGCAAATCTGTTTGTCAAAAAAATAGACGTCGCCTGTGTGTATGTCAATGTTTCGACGGCGTTTACCGATGGCGCACAATTTGGCTTCGGAGTCGAAATAGGCATCAGCACGCAGAAAATGCACGCACGCGGTCCGATGGCGCTCGCCGAATTGACAAGTTACAAATACATCATCACAGGCAACGGTCAAGTGAGATCATAGGAAATATGAGGTATTAAGTATGAGATATGAAGTATTTGTGGGGTGACGGCAGGCGTTTCAACAGTTACGCCGGATATTTCGGCAGGACATTTGGCGGCAGAGTACAGAAAGTCTCTGTTGATGCGGGTTTTACCTGTCCCAACAGAGATGGATTTCTGGGCATAGGCGGATGTACATATTGCGATAACAACAGTTTTAACCCTTCATATTGCATTCCTTGTAAGTCAGTTAGCGAACAGATTGCCGAAGGGATAGAGTTTCATGCGCGTCGTTATCGTCGTGCCGACAAGTTTTTGGCTTATTTTCAGGCGTATTCGAACACTTATGCGCCTTTGGAACGATTAAAAAAAGTATATTCCGAAGCATTAGCATATCCGGGCGTAATTGGTTTAGTCATTGGCACACGTCCCGATTGTGTTGATTCCAACAAACTTGATTATCTCGCCGAACTGTCGCAGAAATATCACATCGTCGTTGAATACGGAGTAGAATCGTGCTACGACAGGACGTTACAGCGAATCAACCGTAAACACGATTTCGAATGTTCACGCGAGGCAATCATAGAAACGGCGGCGCGGGGAATAACAACCGGAGCGCATCTGATGTTCGGTCTTCCGGGCGAAACGGTACAGGAAATGCTCGACGAAGCGGATATCATTTCCGGTCTTCCGGTAAACTCCATCAAATTTCACCAGTTACAACTGCTGAAAAACACAAAAATCACACAGGAATATATGCGCAATCCATCCTGTTTCCATATCTTCGACGTGCCGGAATACATCGATTTCATGACCAAAATAATCGAACGTCTCCGTCCCGACATTGTAGTCGAGCGTATTGCGGGCGAAGTTCCTCCGAGGTTTTTGGCAGTACCGACATGGTGTTCGCTCCGTAACGACCAACTACTCGTTCTTTTCGAAAAAAACCTCGAAAACAAAGACACTTGGCAAGGAAAGTTAATAAGCAATCTAAAATTGTAACCATAATGTAACATGATTTTTCCCGTTTTGTAACATGGAGGTTGTTACTTTGCATCGAAATTTTAATGGGATAATGGATAAAAAGACAAAACAAAGAATAGCGTTTATCATCTTTAGGGTCTTGAGTTTATGTGTGGTTGGAATTTTGTTGTGGATACTCGGATTCATCGTTTACAATGGAATAGAAGTCATTGGTTGGGATTTCCTGACGACAGCGCCGGCAGAAGGCATGACCGCGGGCGGTATTTTTCCGGCTATTGTCGGGACGCTTTGTTTGGTTGCCGGAAGCATTATTGTTGCTTTTCCGGTGGGGATAATGTCGGGGATTTATATCAGCGAATATGCAAAAAACGGTTGGATTGTGAAATTTATTCGTGTCATGACCAACAATTTAGGGAGTATTCCGTCGATTGTGTTTGGGTTGTTTGGCATGGCGTTGTTTGTGAATATTTTTGGATTTGGAGATTCGATTATTGCCGGTTCGTTCACGCTTGGATTGCTGATTTTGCCACTGATTATTCGCACTACTGAAGAAGCGTTGAAAGCCGTACCCGAAGCGTATCGCGTTGGCAGTCTGGCGTTGGGAGCGAGCAAATTACAGACGGTCGTACGAGTAGTTTTGCCGACAGCGTTTCCGAATATCGTTACAGGGATGATTCTTTCAATCGGCAGAGTATCAGGAGAGACAGCGCCGATACTGTTTACCGTTGCAGCCTATTTTCTACCGAAACTGCCGACAAGCATTTTCGACCAAGTCATGGCTTTGCCCTATCATCTGTACGTGATTGTCACGAGCGGCACCGATATCGAAGCCTCACGTCCAATTGCTTATGGCACAGCCTTAACGCTTGTTGCAATCGTTCTCCTGATGAACCTGCTCGCAACAACTTTAAGACATTATTTTGGGAAAAAAGTAAAAACCGATTAATATGCTTGAAACAAAAAACATCAATTTCTATTACAGCAATTTCCATGCCTTGAAAAATATCAGTATGAAAATGGAAATCAACACAGTTACAGCTTTTATCGGACCTTCGGGCTGCGGTAAATCCACATTTTTGCGACTTTTCAATCGCATGAATGAACTGATTGACAATACACGACTTACGGGCGAATGTCTGATTGACGAACAAAATATATATCACAAATCCGTTCAGGTGGACGAATTACGGAAAAAAGTCGGCATGGTATTTCAAAAGCCGAATCCTTTTCCCAAGTCAATTTTCGAAAACGTGGCGTATGGATTGAGAGTAAACGATATACGCAACAAGTCGTATATTGCTCAGCGAGTGGAAGAATCGTTGAAAGCCGCCGCCCTTTGGGACGAAGTTAAGGACAAATTGAAAAAATCGGCGTTCGAACTGTCCGGTGGACAGCAGCAACGTCTTTGCATCGCCCGCGCCCTTGCGATTTCGCCATCGATATTGCTGATGGACGAGCCTGCATCGGCGCTCGACCCGATTTCGACGTCCAAAATCGAAGAGTTGATTTATTCTCTGAAAAAGGACTATACCATTGTCATCGTGACGCATAACATGCAACAAGCAGCCCGTATCAGCGATAAGACAGGCTTTTTCATGTTGGGCGAACTGATTGAATTTAATGATACTAAAAAAATGTTTTTGAATCCCGATAAGGAACAGACACAGAATTATATAACAGGAAGATTTGGATAAATATGAAACATTCTGAAATAGAATTACAAATGCTCAAAGAAGAGGTGAGCCAAATGTGGAAATTGGTTCTGTCTCAACTCGAAAAGGCAAAACAGTCGTTTTTGAACGGAGACGTCGAATTAGCGCGTGAAATCGCAAGTCGCGAAAAGCGGGTGGACGCTTTCGAACTGAAAATCGACAGCGATTGCGAAAATTACATAGTTTTATACAGCCCTGTCGCCATCGACCTGAGGCTGGTTTTGTCGCTGATAAAAATCAGTATTACGCTGGAACGTATCGGCGATTTTGCCGAGAGTATTGCGAGATACGTTATCGAAGATGGCAACAACAGACCCGACACGCAAATCGTGGAAGAGTTGCAGATAGAAAAAATGTTCGATACGCTTATCAACATGTTGTCCGACAGTTTTGTAGCACTCGAATCGGAAAACACGCGCCTGTCGGGAAAAATCATGGCAAAAGACAACGAAATCGACATGATTTACAGTAATTCGTTTGATATTCTGGCATCTTATCTGCAAAAAAATCCCGACTTTATCCGTAACGGACTGAACATCATTTTGCTCATGCGCAAACTCGAACGGATTGGCGACCATTGCAATAACATTGTCGAAGAAATCGTGTTTTATGTAGATGCAAAAGTACTGAAACACGCACGAAATTAAAAAATATTATCTTTGCAACATGAATACAAGTCATACAAAAGCGCCGAAAATTCTTGTCGTAGATGACGAACCCGTTATCTGTGAAGTTCTTGAATTCAATCTTGCTAACGAAGGATACGAAATCACCTGCGCCCATTCGGCGGAAGAAGCGTTGAAAAAACTGTCGCCCGACCATGCATTGATTCTTTTGGATGTGATGCTTGGCGGCATTTCCGGCTACAAACTTGCCGAAGCGTTACGGGTGAAACAAAATTCTATCCCCATTATCTTCCTGACGGCCAAGGACACCGAAAACGATATGCTGACAGGATTTTCCGTTGGCGGAGACGACTACATTTCCAAGCCGTTTTCGATAAAAGAAGTGATTGTCAGGATAAAAGCCGTATTGAAAAGAGCGGGAACAGCGTCTGGAATACCCGAGCATAAATTTATATCCGACGACATTGTCATCAATTTCGAATTGAAGGAGTTAATTGTCGATAACGAAAAAATCACACTGACAAAGACGGAATTTGAACTGATAGCACTGTTGTCCGAAAATCCCGACCGGATTTATTCGCGTGACGAAATCATCGAACGTGTCTGGAAAGATACGCCTTACATCACCGAACGAACAGTGGATGTGCATATTACACGAATACGTAAAAAACTCGGCAACAGGGCCTCGCTGATTTCGAACCGTGCAGGCTTCGGTTATCGATTTAATATTTCAACATCATGAAAATGAATTATAGACAAAAAATTTTCCTGTATTTTTTCCTGATTTTTACCGCTTTTGCCGCAGGAATCTTTATTGTCGAGCAACTACGTGAAAAACAGTATAAAGTTGAAACGCTGAAGGAAAAATTAGACGCATATTCCGACATAATCAATACTGCCGTCGCACAGCAATCAAATCGAACGGTTTCGGACAGCTTACTGAAACTGTTCCCGGAAAATATCCGTCTAACGCTGATTGACAGGCATGGACATGTGTTGTTCGACAATGCTGTCACGAAAACCACGCTCATGGAAAATCATGCGAACCGTCCCGAAATCATCGAAGCCGACAAAACCGGAAAAGGCAGCAACGTCCGTATTTCGGCATCAAACAGACAGGAATATCTCTACTATGCCAAACGGTTCAACAATTACTACATCCGTGTAGCCTTGCCGTACGATATTAAAATACAGAATTTTCTGAAGCCGGACAACCTTTTTTTATACTACATAATTGCACTTTTTGCAGGGATGTTGATTCTCATCAATCTGGTTGCCGAACGATTCGGAAAATCCATCCGACAACTCCACGATTTTGCAATGCTGATGGGAAATAGCGACGATGACGATTCGCCGGATTCGCAATTTGCGATTAATTCCCAGTTCCCGAAGGACGAACTTGGGGAAATCAGTTCGAAAATCGCTGAAAACTACCGGCAATTGAAGGAAGGCAAAAAGGAAATAGCGCTCGAACTCGAAAAATTATTGCAGCACGTGCACAGTTCGGAAGAAGGGTTGTGTTTTTTCTCTGCCGACAAATCGGTGGAATTTTATAACGGGCTGTTTGTCCAGTATTTGAACGTGATTACCGACCTTGCAAACAGCGACCCTGCAACTGTCTTTACAGATTTTTCGTTCGACAAAGTCAATTCGTTTTTGTCGAACCGCGAAGCGCATGATACTTATTTCGAGACGCAAATCGACAGACATGGGAAGAATTTTGCGGTCAGGGTTAATGTTTTCGACGATAAAAGTTTCGAAATCATCATCAACGATGTCACAAGGCAGGAAAAAACCCGGCGTCTGAAACAGGAGATGACGGGAAATATCACTCACGAACTCCGCACTCCCGTTACCGGAATTCGCGGATGTCTCGAAACGATTCTGGAACACCAACTTGACCCCGAAAAAAAAGACTATTTCATCCGAAGCGCTTACAACCAGGTTCTGACACTTTCGGAACTGATCCGCGACATGAGCCTTATCACTAAAATCGAAGAAGCCCCGCAACAGTTTAAATCGGAAAAGGTTATCATTGCCAACCTGCTCGAAAATCTCAAAAACGATTTGGAAATCCCTTTACAGGAAAAAAATATCCGGATGAGTTGGGATATAACCAATGATGTCGTCGTGAAAGGTAACGAAAATTTGCTTTATTCCATATTCAGAAACCTCACAGACAATGTAATCCGTTATGCCGGCACAGACATCGATATCAATATCAACAAATTCAGCGAGGATAAAAGTTTTTACTATTTTGCGTATTCCGACAATGGCGTTGGTATCGGCGAACAGCATCTGAACCGAATTTTCGAACGTTTCTACCGTGTCAATGAGGGACGTACAAGAGATACCGGCGGATCGGGACTTGGACTGTCGATAGTGAAAAACGCCGTCGCTTTTCACAAAGGAACAATCATCGCTAAAAACAAAGTCGGCGGAGGACTGAAATTCCTTTT
Organism: Prevotellaceae bacterium; assembly: GCA_031278135.1. Taxonomy (GTDB): domain Bacteria; phylum Bacteroidota; class Bacteroidia; order Bacteroidales; family UBA932; genus JAIRLF01. The sequence continues at coordinate 7,275 of JAITKY010000009.1, forward strand.
CAAACTGTCGAAAACAAACGAACCCAATTGATTATGTTCAAAAAGGAAATGGGTTGCGAAAAATTTGTCCAATCCTTTTTTCCGTACTTCGTCATTGCGAACGAAGTCAATATCCGATTAATTTTTTCTCCAAATCCTGCATTGTTTTTTTGAATACTTTATCAGTATCAATCATATTTTGAATAGCCTTACATGAATGTATGACTGTGGTATGGTCTTTCTTACCGATTTGATCGCCGATTTGAACGGTAGAATAATTAGTATAGTTTTTGCTCATATACATAGCGATTTGCCTGACCATGACAATTTCTCTTTTTCTCGATTTGGATGCAATTTTATCGTAGGGCAATGCAAAAAAGTCACACACGGTTTGTTTGATTTCGTCGATAGATATCTCCCGTTTTGTGGTGTTTACGAGTTTATCCAGCATGTCGGAAACAAGTTCGATGGTTATCTCCTTTTTAATTAAGGTCGATTGGGCAAGCACCGACACTAACGCACCTTCCAACTCCCTGATATTGTTGGTAATATTCGATGCAAGATATTCTATTACTTCATCGCTAATCACTATTCCGTCGTTATATATCTTTTTGTTGAGAATAGCGATGCGGGTAGCTAAATCGGGCGCTTTCAGTTCGGTGAAAAGTCCGCATTTGAAACGGGACAACAAGCGCTCTTCCATTCCCTGCAATTCAACAGGGGGTTTGTCGGAAGTCAGAATCAACTGTTTGCCCATTTGGTGCAAATGATTGAATATATGGAAAAAAGCATCCTGTGTTTTTGTTTTGCCGGCAAATCCATGAACATCGTCAATGATAAGCACGTCCATCATTTGATAGAAATAAAGAAAATCGTTCACTTTATTTTTCACTACGGCGGCGTCGATATATTGCGATTCGAACTTACGCGCATCGACATATATGACGATTTTATCAGGATGTTTTTCCTTGATTTCTATTCCGATAGCCTGCGACAGGTGTGTCTTTCCCAATCCCGAATTTCCGTAGATAAACATTGGATTAAAAGCGGTTTTGCCCGGATTGTTGGCAATGGTCAAACCGGCGGAACGAGCCAGACTATTGCAGTCGCCTTCGACGAAATTATTGAAATTATAGTTTGGATTGAGTTGAGGATCGATCTCCAACTTTTTCAATCCGGGAATAGTGAAAGGATTGACGATTTTTGGTTCATCCTGCGTACTCGGATAAGGGTACGGGATGGGCCTGTTTGTTAAATTTGGCTTGTTTTGAGCCGCTGGGTACTTGAGTGGCGGAGCGCCATTGACGACCCTTACGCTGTATTCAAGTTTTGCCGTGTTTCCCAACTCTTTACGGAGTGTTTTCCGCAACAGGTCGATATAATGTTCTTCCAGAAATTCGTAAAAAAACGAAGTCGGTACTTCGATTGTAAGTACGTTATCATGTAACCGCGACGGAACTATCGGCGCAAACCATGTGTCATAAGCGCCCTTATCTACATTATCTTTAATCACTTGAAGGCAATTTGCCCAAACTTTTCTATACGCTTCCATTGATAAATCCTTTTATCTTTTATTCTGCAAAGGTCACAAGAAAAATTTACAGGGCAAAATCTTTTTCATTTGTTTTTTTCAAAAAAATTATATTGTGCTTTTTTTCAAAAAAATGAAAGTGACTTTTTTTTTATTTCATTAATAAATAGCAAATTAGTTATATGTATTTGTTAATTACGGAACTTATAAGGGTTTTTTGGACGTTTTTATCATCTGTTTGCGAATTTTTGAAAATTTATTTCCCCCCATTTTTTCAAAAAACTGTTTTTTTGCCTCTCTTCCAATAACAAAAAAACGTAACTGTCATGTTCTCAATATAATCATCCCAAAATGTCCATTAACGGTGCATC
>JAITKY010000208.1 GCA_031278135.1 Prevotellaceae bacterium
AGCGCTGGTAAAAGCAATTACGTTCCTGTCTATTGATTTGATGCCGGATTATCAAAACAAACAACTAAAAATAACTCTATATCCTCTAAGTAATATCCGAAGTCAAATGGCTATCGAAGAAGTATGCAAAACGGTCAATGATAATAAAACTGTTTTCCCGGGTACTGATTTGGTTATGATTTTCAATATTACGACAATTTAATCTGCGACAGGTCAAGAGTTCTGAGATTAACACACAGAAGTCCGAAATCTGTGAATATCTGTGGATAAAAGGATCCACAGATTTACACAGATTTACACAGATGAATCAAATCTGTGGACATCTGTGTAAATCTGTGGATAAAAGAGGATATGATCCACAGATTTACACAAATCTGGGAAAAGGGAATTTTGTCGTACACCCGTGTCATCCGGCATAAAAAAATCTGCGAATTATTGTTGATAACTGTTCCGATTCGAGCAGGAAACCGTCGTGTCCGAACACGGACGAAAGTTCTTCGTATTGCGAATTTGGAATATTGTTAAGCATAAATTTCAATTCAGCCGTTGGAAACAGAATGTCGCTGTCGATTCCGATTAGCAGAGTTTTCATTTTCAACGATGCAAGGGCATTTTCGACACCGCCTCTTAATCGTCCAATGTTGTGGCTGTCGAATGCTTTTGTCATAATCACATACGAATAGGCATTGAACCTGTCGGCGAGTTTTTTTCCCTGATACCGTTCGTACGATGCGGCTCTGCCGGCAAATATAACGTCGTCGTTTTCTTCGTATTGAGTACTGTTATATCCGTCGTAACTGCGATAGCTTAACAATGCTATAGCCCTTGCCGCTTTCATTCCTTCCATTCCGCCTTCCGGGACGTTGTCGAAATACGTTTTATCCGAAAACACCGACATGCGTTGAGCTTCGTTAAATGCTGTACACCATGGCGTAACACGGCAATTTGTTGCGATAAGGACAAGGTGATCTATCTTATCCTGCATCAACAAAGCATATTCAATCGCCTGAAAACCACCGATTGAACTTCCTATTATTGCATATATCCTTTCGATGCCCAGATATTTCCGGAGTTTATCGTGTGCAGCAACCATGTCTCTGACAGTCACATAAGGGAAATTACCGAAATACGGAGTTTCTGTTCGAGGATTAACAGAAAGAGGACCTGTGGCGCCGTAACATGACCCTATAATATTCGCACATACAACGAAATAGTCTTGTCCATTAAAGAATTTGTCGTCGCCCACCATTCCTGCCCACCAGTCCTGTGCGTTCGAATTTGCGGTCAATGCGTGACATATCCAAACGACTTTACTGTCAGCGTTCAATGTACCCAAAGTATGATATGTTATTTCGATATCTTCCAGAATTTCACCTGTTTCCAAAAGGAAAGGACCCGGAAATGCGACATGATTTGCTTTCATTTTTTTTGAGTGTTTATAACAAAACTGATATCAGGGATTTTCGCTATATCGACAGTATAAATTTCTATTCTGTATCCTGCTTTTGGTATCCGGTTTGCTTCCATAAACGAGATGACAGACCTTGCACACTGTTGTGCAACAGTAAGTTCCTTTTCGTTATCCCGATGATACAGCGAAATTACTGCTGTATATTCGGGATTGTTTTTCAGCGTTTTTGCAACACATGCAAGTTCTCCCGAAGCCTCTGGCGACAGTGTCGATTCTCCTTTCGCAAACAGCAGATTCTGCATGGGAATTTTATTGATTTCGTTCAGAGGCGCCAGACGTATGTCCAGGGTATGACCGATTCTGCTTGCATCTGCCTTCCATACAGCGTAATAGTAAAAATGATTTTTCAATGTTACACCGATGGAATATTTACAGTCTTTCCTGATGTTAAATTCATATTTCCCTGCATCTGCAACAGATATAACAACCTCATCGTCCTTAATATTAAGATTTTTGATTTCGACATTTGCGTTAATTCCCTGATTTGACGAAATGTCTTTAACATTGATTACACCTGCACGCATATCCGGTTTAAGTCTGACAAAATAGTACATTTCCGGGAAGTTCATGTAATCACCGAATTTGACGAGTATGTTTTCTTTTACATAATTTTCTTTGTAGAGTTCGATATCAACATTTCCGAAAACCGGAGTAATAATCCGGTATTTTCCTTCGCTGATTCGTGTTACTTTTGCCGTTTTTGTTTTCTCATAAGCCTCTACTTCAGCGTCAATTAGTTTATCCGAAATAGCGTCCTGCACGGTTACGTCCACAATTATTTTATCAATTAACACGACGTCTTTTACAATCGTCTGACTTTGTGTATTATTGGCGGTATTAATGTTTTCGAATTGCCGGGAACCGTTTTGTATTGCGTAGACAATATTATATAACCCATTGTTGGGAAGCACAATAGTATATTCTCCGGTAACAGGATTGCTTTCCGATTTGCCGTAAAGCGCATAGGTGTAAGCATCTCTGATTGTTATTTCGGCATTGACGGGCTTTCCGTTTTCATCCTTCACAATTCCCTTAATTACAGTATATGGCTTGTAAACAGGCGAATCGTAAGAGTGTATGTAATGAATCGAACTGTCTATTCCTCCTTTTGTAATGAAAATTTTGTTGTTTTTATAGTCAATAGTGGGAGTAAATTCGTTGTAATCTTTCATGTTGTTGTCAATCGGCGAGGGCGCTGTCCATACATTTTTACCGATTAATACAGAATAAAAGATATTGTATTTTTTCTTCTTTTTTTCTGAAAACCTGTCGGTTGAAAACAATAATGTTTCTCCTGCCGGAGATATGTACGCATATTTTTCGCATCCTGTGCTTACCGGGACAGGCAAAATTTGCGGTGTCGACCAGCTGGAAATATCGACTTCGGATTTGTAGATGTTATAACAATTGTTGTCGAGTCCGTTCCGGGCAAAGTAAATTGTGAGATTTCCCGCTGATAATGAAGGCGATATTTCGTCTTTTTCGGTATTTATCACCGGAGACAGGGCAACCGGTTTCGTCCACGAATCGCCGTTATTTTTCGAATAGAAAATGTCAAATCCTCTCGAACCGGGGAGATTGGCGCTAAAATACAGAGTTTGACTGTCGTAAGTTAAGAACGGCGTTTTAACCGTATATCCTTTGACGTGTTCATTGAACGAATCTTCGCTTACTCCTGTGTCCCATTGTCCCGATGCGTTTTTTATAGCCTTATACAGAGCATGTTCCCCCGACTTTTCGACGGTATAGTACATCACCGTTCCTTCCAGATTTATCGTAACACCCGTAACATTACCCGTTTGCGCCATCAAAGCATGCGAAATGGACACTATAAGCAAAAGAACATTTAACAGACGTATTTTCATTTTCTTACAATTTGTTATAACCCTAAAACTTCTTTCATCGTATAAAATCCCTGTTTTCCCTGTGCAAATTCGGCGGCAATGACTGCCCCCAAAGCAAATCCGTCACGGCTTTTCGCTTCATGACGTATTTTTATCGAATCGATACCATTCTCGTATATAACGGAATGTGTACCGGGAATTTCTCCTTCTCTGACCGCAGAGATGTGTAAACTGTTCTCTTCCTTCACCAACGACCATCTTTCGAGATTGACTTGATTAAGAATGTCTTCGGCTAATGTCACCGCTGTTCCACTTGGCGCGTCTTTTTTGTGGATGTGATGTATTTCTTCAATGGAAATGCCGTATTCGGGATAGTTTTTCATCACTTCCGCCAGTTTCCGGTTGATATAGAAAAAAATATTGACGCCGAGACTGAAATTTGACGAATATATAAACGCGAGTTTTTGTTTTTCGCATAACTGCTTGACATCTTTAAGTTTGTTGAGCCATCCCGTTGTACCGCAAACTACCGGGACACCAAGGTTTAACGCGGTAGAAACGTTGATAAATGCTGTTTCGGGTACGCTAAATTCAATCGCTATGTCCGACGATAGAAATTCGCCGGAATAAATGTCGTCCGTGTTGTTCTTATCTATCCTCACTGTGACCGAATGCCCTCTCTGGATAGCAAAACGTTCTATCGTTTTGCCCATTTTCCCATATCCTATTAATGCTATCTTCATCTGTTTCAATCATTAAAATAATTATTACACCAATTATTGACAATGCAAACTTAAATGAAATTTCCTAAATTCACAAAGTAAATACAAAATAAAAAGTTTTTATCGTGATTATTTTTATGTTTTTTATCGTTAAATATTTTGTTTTATGTTTTATTGAAATTTTGCAGGCTACACAAGTTGTAATATGTTGCTTTTTTGCCCATAAGTTCCTCATGTGTACCCTGTTCGATTATTTTTCCGTTATGAAGCACGACGATACAGTCGGCATTGCGTATGGTCGAAAGCCGGTGGGCGATGACTATGGAAGTCCTGTTTTTCATCAATTTATACAAAGCGTCCTGCACAAGCCGTTCCGATTCGCTGTCTAATGCCGATGTTGCTTCGTCCATGATCAATATCGGTGGATTGCGTAAAACGGCGCGCGCAATGGCTAAACGCTGACGTTGCCCGCCCGACAAACGGTTTCCACGATCTCCAATCATGGTGTTGTAACCGTCTTCCAGTTTGACAATAAACTCGTGAGCGTTTGCTATTTCCGCCGCTCGACGGACATTGTCTTCCGTTGCATCTTCCCATCCGAAAGCGATGTTGTTGAAAACGGTGTCGTTGAACAGTATAGATTCCTGACTGACAATTCCCATCATGCTGATAAGTTCTTTTGGCTGATAATCTTTGATGTTGATGCCATCTAATTTCAGTTCTCCGCTCGTAACATCGTAGAAGCGAGGGATTAAATCAGCCATAGTCGATTTTCCGGCGCCCGAATGTCCAACTAAAGCGCAGGTTTTCCCTTTTTGAATGGTTAATGTCACGTTTTTAATGACTTCGCTGTTTTTTTCGGAATAGTAGAACGAAACGTTATCAAATTCGAGTTTATCTTTAAATTCACTGATAGATACCGGATTGTTACTTTTGAGTATATCGACGGGATAATCCAAAACGTCGAAAATCCTTTTGGCAGATGCCATTCCTTTCTGGATTGAAGTAAATGAACGCGTAAGTTCTTTCACCGGCACCAGAATGTTGTAGTACAATGCAATGTACACAATAAATTCGGATGCGCTCATGTGCAGATTTCCGCCCAACACCAGCCGTCCTCCGAAATAGACTATCGCAAGGACAATCGAAACGCCAAGAAATTCGGACATCGGCGATGCCATTTCCTGACGGTTGGCTACCCGTTTCGATGATTTCCTGTAGTTTTCGTTTGCATTTTCGAATTTGTTGCGTACATATTTTTGAGCATTGAAGGCTTTGATTATTCTCATTCCCGAAAGTGTTTCTTCGATAACGCTCATTATGTCAGCCTGATGTTTCTGGGCTATTCCGGCGTCGTGTTTCAATTTTCGCGCCAGCCGTCCGATGAAAAAAGCCGACAACGGCGCCGCAATCAACGAAAAGATAGTGAGTTGATACGACATGTAAAACAAAACGACCATATTACCAATAATCATTATCGGCTCTTTGAAAATCACCTGAAACGAACTGACTACACTGTTTTGTACTTCTCCGATATCGTTCGAAAGTGTGGACATAAGGTCGCCTTTCCGTTTTTCGTTGAAATAGGCTACATGTAACCCGATGATTTTGTTGAATATCGCATTACGCATGTTTTTCAGGACGTGAACACGCATCGATACTAAAGTGCGCTGTGCAAGGTATTTAAACAGGTTGGCAAAAAACGAGGCAACCATCACCGCAACGCATACTATGACAAGAGTACCGTTGGCGCCCCACGAATCGTTTATCGTGTATAAAAAATTGTAAAAGACATTTTTGAAATATTTCGCATTAGTCAGGGAAAATTCGGGATTTTCGACATACGCCAAAGTCTTTTGCTCAAATATAATCTCCAACACCGGCAATATCAGCACAAAATTCAATACTCCGAAAATCATTCCCGGAATAATAAACGCTGTATAACCCGGCAAAAAACGTCTGTATGGTTTCGCAAACGATACGATACGAAGAAACAGGTTCTTATCCATTTTGTCTATTTTATTTCTTCGTAATCAACATATTCACCCACGTTATCCTTAATTTTTTTGTCACGCGAAGGTTGTCGGTCTATATGTACATCGCCTTGTTTTCTTGTTTTGCGTTGAGTTTTTTGTTTATTTGCCTGTTGTCCGGTAATATTGAAAAAATTCCGGGCAAAATATCCCATAGTCATCCTGAAAAACCATGACAGGATAACTAATACTAGTATAAATATAAGTAAAATTCTCATTTAATATCTGTTTAATAATGTAATACAATAATCTATAGAAAAATTTCTTCCGATTTTTTTCCCGTGCTTCGTAGAAATAACCAACGTGCTATATCGAGACTAAATTTAGATTCATTATTTTTTACCGAAGCAATCTCATCAACAATGTTTCTCTGACCGCCTTCAAGTCGATCCATCCGAGAGTTCATGTCCTTTCTATTTCCGGATACATTTCTTTTCAATTCATCGAAATTTTCTTTCATGTCTGATGCCTGTTTATCAATTTTGGCATCCATGTCCGATGCTTGTTTTTCAAATTTAGCATCCATGTCCGATGCCTGTTTTTCAAATTTAGCATCCATGTCTGAAGTCAATTTGTCAAATTTAGTGTCCTGTTTTTCAAATTTGGCATCCATGTCTGAAGCCAATTTGTCAAATTTAGTGTCCTGTTTTTCAAATTTGGCA
>JAITKY010000301.1 GCA_031278135.1 Prevotellaceae bacterium
AATACAAGTCTGGCAGCTATAAAAATTACGCCTTTCGAGTAAAAAAAATACGATTCGTAAACTGCAAGTTTTCGGACAGACACTAATTAGTATTTGTCCGAAAACTCATAATCCTCAGAATTATAGAATTATCAGAATTCTGTTAATTCTGATCAGAATTGGCGGTATAAAGGCAACCCTTGCGGTTGCCCTTACTGTATATGTCCTCTCCTCATCAGAACTACGAAGTAGTTCAACCCCTTAGCGGAGAGGTCTCCGAACGACTTGGAGAGGTCACTGAACTCAGCGAGCGAACGAAGCATTGAGGTGAACAGACAAAATTGATATAGCGCCTCAAAAAAAGATTTAGCCGGGTTTTTTATTTTTTGTACAGTTTTCGAACAAATTTATACCTTTGCATTTTTAAATACGTAAATTTTCTAATATGAAACACACATTTTTAAACATATCCGTACTGACAGTTGGCGTCATATTACTGTCATTTTTTGGATGTAAAGACAAATTGGCGGACGAGTTTGCAAATCCGCCGATCGACCAGCGCGTAGGCTGTTATTGGTACTGGATCGACGACAAAATCACAAAAGAAGGCGTAATTGCCGACCTTCAAGCGATGAAAAAAGCCGGAATCACACGCGCTTATGTCGGATTGACGGGCGGCGGACAGGACGTGAAATTCATGTCCGAACAGTGGTGGGAAGTCATTCACACCGCAATGAAAACCGCTACCGACCTCGACATCGAAATCGGCATGTTCAACTGTCCGGGCTGGTCGCAATCCGGTGGACCGTGGATTAAACCGTCGCAATCGATGCGTTATCTTACTTCGGTTCAGCGCACAGTGACGGGACCGAAAAAGATTTCGGAGAAACTTGCACTATCTGGCGAGCAAATAACCGACGTAAACAGATTGACTTGGGGCGACGAAAACTATCAGAGTAGACCCGAAGATTTTCAGGATGTCAAAGTTCTTGCTTTTCCGGTCAAAACGGCGAATATCAAAAATTATTTCGAGACAGCCGGGGCTAAAATCACATTTTCATCAAACATCGACGGTAAAATGTTTCCCGTTCGGCTTCCCGAAGGAAACGAATCGTCGATTACGCTTACACTTCCCAACAGGGTATCCGCTCAGGGACTGTTGATCAAAATCGATGACAGCTTCGACAGTCAGGGCGAATTGCAAGCCAAAATAGACGGCGTTTTTGTTGCGGTGAAAAAATTCTACATGGATCGTACGGACACAGGACTTAGTCGCGGTTTTGTGCCGTTTTCACCGTTTGCGATTTCTTTTCCAAAAACGGACGCATCCGAATTTCGGATTGTCTTTCGCAACACAAACAACAATTCTTTTGTCACCGAAATTTCGCTCACCGAAGCACCGATTATCGAACGTTTTCCCGAAAAGACGTTTGCCAAAATGTTCAACAGCCTTGCGCCGCCGTGGGACGCTTTCATGTGGGAAACAGAGACTGCCGACGCCTCCCTTGCGATTGACCCTAAAAACGTTGTCGATATTTCCGACAAACTCGCCGCCGACGGAACGCTTACATGGGACGTTCCCGAAGGCGACTGGGTGATTATGCGTACAGGAATGGTTCCGACCGGCATGCAAAATTCGCCCGCTGTCGAAGGAGGCGCCGGACCCGAAGTCGATAAACTTTCGTACGAACTTACTAAATATCATTTCGATTCTTATCTTGGCGAAATCTTCCACCGTATTCCCGCCGCCGACCGGAAATCGTGGAAATACAACATCATGGATTCATACGAAAAAGGCGGACAGAATTTTACCGATAATTTTATCGAAATCTTCAAAGAACGTTACGGTTATGATCCTGTCCCGTATATTCCGGCGTATTTTGGTTTTCCGATAGGTTCACCCGAGTTGTCGGATCGTTTTCTTTGGGATATGCGCCGTCTTGTCGCCGACCGTATTGCTAACGAATACGCTCGTGCGCTCGCCGATTGTTCTCACGAAAACGGACAGTTGACATGGTTCGAAAATTACGGTTCGTGGGGGTTTGCCGGAGAATTTTTGCAGTATGGCGGGCAATCGGACGAAGTTGGCTGTGAATTTTGGACAACCGATTTTATCGGCGACGCTGAAATCCGTTGCGCAACCTCATGCGTTCACACGTATGGCAAAACCAAAGTCTGGGCTGAAGCGCTCACTTCCGGCGGCGGGCATTACACTTATTATCCGGGTAATCTGAAACGTCGCGGCGACTGGTCGCTGGCTGAAGGAGTCAACGCGTTCATTCTGCATGTGTATATCCAGCAACAGGCTGACAATATTTATCCGGGCGTCGATGCGTGGTACAATATTCAGTTCAACCGTAAAAACACATGGTTTTCGCAACTCGATTTATACACTGATTACATCCGTCGTTGCGGATATATGCTGCAACAAGGCATTGACATTTCCGATGTTGCATATTTTATTGGCGAAGACGCTCCGAAAATGTGCGGCGTTACTGATCCGCCAACGCCAGCCGGTTATCACTACGATCATATCAACGCCGAAGTTTTGTTGCGCGATGCTGCCGTTGTCGATAAGAAGTTGGTGTTGCCGCATGGGACTTCGTATAGCGTTCTGGTGATGCCGCCGCAGAATGATATTCGTCCTGAAATATTTGCGAAGATTATGCAATTTGTCGATGCCGGATTGCCGGTTATTGCAACGGTTCGTCCGGTCAGGTCGCCATCGCTCGAAAATTATCCCGTAGCCGACAATCAGGTTCGCGAAATCGCTGCCAGTCTCTGGGATAATAAAAAGATTCTCAACACTACCGTTGCCGATTTTTTCAAAAACGACATCAAACTGCCGCCCGATTTCGTCGCTTCGTCGCTGGCGCTTCAATATTCGCACCGTAGAGACGGCGACACGGATATCTATTTCGTAACCAATCAGTCGGGCGATCGTGTTAAAGCCTCGCCAACGTTCCGCGTTTACGGCAAACAACCCGAACTCTGGAATCCCGTGACGGGAAAACATCGTTTACTGCCGGCGTTTACGCAAATCGAAGAAAACAGAACGACGTCCGTACCGCTTCAATTAGAAGCAAACGAAAGCGTATTTATTGTTTTCCGTAAACCGACGAATCATAATATCGGGACAGGTGACAATTTCCCCGAACAGAAAATCGTTGCGGAAATAAATTCGGCATGGACAGTAACATTCGAGTCCGACGAAATCAAACGCGGCCCTGCTGAACCGGTCATCTTCGAAAAATTAACGGACTGGTCGAAACACGCCGACGACCGTATCAAATACTTTTCGGGGACGGCGGTTTACAAAACATCGTTCGACCTCGATAAAAAACCGGGCAGCGAATTGTATCTTGATCTCGGAAAAGTCGTAGCGATGGCAAAGGTCAGAATCAACGGTCGTTATGCCGGCGGTGTCTGGACAGCGCCCTATCGTATCGATATCGCGCCGTTCGTTAAATCCGGTAAAAACGAGGTCGAAATCGAAGTTGTCAGCACTTGGGCAAACCGTATCATCGGCGACCGTCAATTGCCCGTCGAACAACGGAAACTCCGCATTAGTCGTGGTCCCGATGGCGCTTTACACGAGTCGGGCTTGCTCGGTCCTGTGCAAATCGTTAGTCTTTAAGGAAATGGGAAATTAATAAAGTAATCAAGTAGGAAGAACGGAATTGTTTCCCGTTCCGGTTTTTTACAGCAGTATATCGAACTGGATACACAAGTGCGGCTATGAAGAGTATGGAAAGAGAGCAAAAGATATACCTCAATGTTAGGCTTTAATAATAGATGAAAGTATGATAGTCGGCAGCGAAAAATTACTGTTGGTATTATCTGTTCCGGCAGAAAAAGAAAGAGAATGAAGTTTGACCGTTGGCAATGTTATTAAAGTCGTGTATATGGGAGTTCGAAAAAGTTGGAGCGGGCAAGAGATAGCAAATATGCTGGAAGAGATAAAAAAAACAACAGACTCATCTAAACGACTGATACGAAGAATATTTTTATGATGTATGGGATGCCGCTTTTGTCGGCGACAAGAAATGGAAGGACTTTTTTTAACAGTGACAACTGGTGGCAAAAAGCGATTTCGATAGGAGCTTCATTCATTTTCCGTTTCAACTATTCTTGAATAA
>JAITKY010000017.1 GCA_031278135.1 Prevotellaceae bacterium
TGCAAAGGTTACACGGATAGACGTTTCCACTGTTATACCGACAAAACGTCCGCCGGCAGACTATTTCCCATATTTGGGAAACAAGCCCCGTTTTAAGCGTTTACAATCCACTCCGGACACGCTTTATTACAACAACCACCAACGGCAACTGATATTTTATGACAAGGCACACTTTTTTATGTTTATTTTTTCTTTATATTCAATGGCATTTTTGCTGTTTACTTGTATGCTGAAGTATACGATTAATAAAGTGTCCTTCTCGCTGTAAAGTACTGCTATACCTTATTAATTTCCCATTTCTTAGAGATAAAAAATGACAGACCACTCAGGCAATGAATTATGAACGATGTACCTGCCAGCGCCAGACACTCATCATTCATATCTCATCACTCACAGTTAAAAAGAATGTTTGTCCGCGAGCAAACAAACATTCCCCAATATATTAACTTTAAAAAACTTAAGATGCTAATTTATTGACATGCAAAGCCAAACTGCTTTTCAGGTTTGCAGCCTTATTCCCGTGAATCACATTGATTTTAGCAAGCTTATCCAACATTGACGACACTTTGGGCAATAACTCCAGAGCCGTTTCTTTTTCAGTGGTATGTCTCAATGCTCTAACAGCGTTTCTTGTTGTTTTAGCATAATACCTGTTATGTAGATTGCGGCTTTTATTTTGCCGACTTCTTTTCTTTGCAGACTTATGATTTGCCATAACTAAATAATTCTATAAAAACATTTTTCTTGTAGCTGGTAGGGGAATCGAACCCCTGTTTCAAGGATGAAAACCTTGCGTCCTAACCCCTAGACGAACCGGCCATTTTTTCTCTTTTGCGGGTGCAAAGGTAGATACTTTTTTTCATTCAGCCAAATATTTCGTAAAAAAATATTGATAATTCTGTTGAAAGAACTGTAAACAAGCATGATACAATTTCATATTTTTAATACTGTCTTCTGTTATTTTGACGATTACAGGCATAACATTAGATAATATTAGCGTTTAAATAGCTAAATCATTTTTTGAGGCGCTATATCAATTTTGTCTGTTCACCTCAATGCTTCTTTCGCTCGCTTAGTTCATTGACCTCTCCAAGTCGTTCGGAGACCTCTCTGTACAATCTTGTAAATTCTGATCAGAATTGGCAGTGTAGGGGCAACCTTTGCGAGGTTGACAGAGAGAGTTGGCGTTGTCCCCGAAGTCCCCGAACTGCGCTACGCTTGTTCGGGGTTATCAACATTCGACGCCTTCGGCTACTCCATAATGCTACATTCGAATTTGCGCTATGTCAAGTTTTTTTTAACTTGTTATATTTTTCTATAACACTATAATTTTCAGTTGATATAATAGTTTTCGGACAGACATTATTTATTTTTTCATAGCGCCTCAAAGAAAGATTTAGCCGTTTAAATTCGGGAATCTCGAATTTTTACTAATTTTGTCGGCTGCATTAGTGCTGTAAAAAATGGATAATTTATTGGAAAAAAGTGCATTGACAGTCAATCCCGGAATAGAGCAACCGCCTCTTATAAATCCGGAAGCGTTGGCGCGCATTAGGAGAAACAGGAAAAAACCGCTCAGCCTCGAACAGTATGTCGAAGGCATTTTAGAGGGACGTATGACTGTTTTAAGTCAGGCTATCACCCTTGTCGAAAGTCTTTTGGACGAACATCATGCGATGGCTCAGGCGATCATCGAAAAATGTCTTCCTTATTCTGGAAAGTCTATGCGCATAGGGATAACGGGAGTGCCGGGCGCCGGAAAAAGCACGTTTATCGAGGCGTTTGGTAAAAAAATCACTTCGTGGGGACATAAACTTGCAGTGCTGGCAATCGATCCGAGTAGCGAACGCTCTAAAGGCAGTATCCTCGGCGACAAAACCAGAATGATTGAACTCAGTTGCGATCCCAATGCGTTTATACGTCCAAGTCCTTCGGCTGGTTCGCTGGGTGGCGTCGCCCGAAAAACGCGTGAAACAGTGATTTTATGCGAAGCGGCAGGATTCGATACGATTTTTATCGAAACCGTAGGTGTCGGACAGTCGGAAACCGCCGTACATTCGATGGTCGATTTCTTTCTTTTACTGATGATTTCGGGCGCAGGCGACGAATTGCAGGGTATCAAGCGAGGGATAATGGAAATGGCAAACATGATTGTCATCAACAAAGCCGACGGAAACAATATCGACAAAGCAACACTGGCAAAAGCGCAGTATCAGAGCGCAATGCATCTGTTTCCTATTGCTGCTTCGGGCTGGATTCCCAAAGTTCTGACGACTTCGTCGAAAGAAAAAACAGGTATGGAAGATATCTGGGCTTCGATCAACGATTATATTTCGCTGACAAAAAACAACGGCTTTTTTCAGTCGAACCGCCAGGAACAGACCAAGTTTTGGATGTATGAAACAATAAACGAAACTTTGCAGAATAATTTTTATTCCAATCCTCGAATCTGCAAGTTGTTGAAGTTTTATGAAGACAAAGTCGCAACCGACCGGATTTCGTCGTTTATTGCCGCTAAAGAACTGTTGAATAAATATTTCGAAACAATATAAAAGCATATTCGAACATGTACAGTATTTATAAAAAGGAAATAGTATCGTTTTTTTCATCCCTGACAGGATATATTGCAATCATTGTGTTTCTGGCGCTTACGGGATGGTTTATGTGGATTAACCCCGGCGAATTCAACATTCTCGATGGCGGATATGCCACTATCGACTCTCTGTTTTTCATTGCACCGTGGGTTTTCCTGTTTCTTGTACCGGCAACGACAATGCGAAGTTTTGCCGAAGAACGTAAAACCGGCACGATTGAACTTCTGCTGACTCATCCAATCTCCGAAATACAGTTGGTAATGGCGAAATATCTTGCTGCTGTGACACTTATACTGCTTTCGCTATTACCGTGTCTGATATATTTTGCTACGGTCTATTTCATCGGGAATCCGGTCGGCAATATCGATTCGGGGGGGGCATGGGGTTCGTTTATAGGGCTGTTTTTTCTTGCGTCGGCGTATGCCGCTATCGGGATATTTGCATCTTCGTTAACGGATAATCAGATCGTTGCGTTCATTGTTTCGGCAGTATTGTGCTTTTTCATGTACACGGGTTTCGACGGTCTGGCTTCGATGGCTCTGCTGAAACCGGTCAATGCTTTTATTATCTCTTTTGGGATAAACGAACATTACAAGTCGTTGAGCCGAGGAGTTATTGATATACGTGATATTATGTACTTTGTTATTGTTTCCGCTGCGTTTGCCGGAGCGGCACGATTGAAACTGCAATCAAGAAAATGGTGAAGGATATGACGCCGGATTCTTCTGTAATCGAGTTTATTAAAAACCACCACGTTCTTACTCTGGCTACCTGCGCAGGTACGGTTCCGTATTGTTCCAATATGTTTTATACCTTGCTGGAAAAGGAATTTTGTCTGGTATTTACGTCCGCCAACGACACACGGCATATCACGGAAGCGTCACAAAATCCTGTTGTTGCCGGCTCTATCGTTCTCGAAACCGAAACAGTGGGCAAAATACAGGGATTGCAATTCTGTGGAAAACTGATGAAGGTAGCGGGAAAACTGAAAACTAAAGCAATAGCAGCGTATCTCAAACGTTTTCCATACGCCGTATTGTCGGGAACGCCTGTCTGGGTTGTGGAAATTACCTTTGCGAAATTTACCGACAACAGATTCGGATTCGGTAAAAAAATCGTTTGGGAGAAATTAAGGGATAATTGAAGTTGTATGAATGTTAAACAATTTGTGCATATCAGCCTGTACAGGCTACTCGGACATCCGAAGGGTAATATTTTTATTGTATTACTATTTTTTTCTACTTTTGTACTCTAAAAAATATAATTAAGATAAGAAATAAATTATGGCAGAAGAAAAGAAATTTGTTCCGTTTGTCCGGTCGGACACGAACATGAAGGAGTTCACTGTAAGAGCATTGCTCGTTGGTTTAGTATTGGCGGTAGTGTTGGGCGCCGCCAATGCGTATTTGGGATTACGCGCCGGAATGACAATTGCGGCGACATATCCGGCGGCGGTCATTGGCATGGCTGTTTTGCGTTTTTTCAAAGGAAGTATTTTGGAAGAGAATTTTACGCGTACAGTAGGGTCGATTGGCGAATCGGTTGCCGCCGGAGCAATATTCACGCTTCCGTCGTTTTACATTGCAGGAGTATGGAGCGGTGCAGAGTTTAATTCGTTGGGTAATTACATCACAGCGTCGTTGATTCTGATAACCGGCGGTACGCTGGGAGTGCTTTTTGTAGCGTTACTCCGTCGTGTGATGGTCGAAGACAAGGAATTACCGTTTCCCGAAAGTATGGCAGCCGCCGAAATCCACAAAACGGGTCAGGGCGGAGCAGGAGGTTCGAAATATCTTTTCGCAGCAATGATTGCCGGAGCGTTGATAAAAGTCGCCGGAGCATTGAAACTCTTTGCTGTCGAATGGACGCAATTTATCAAAGCCGGCGTTTCCGAAACTATATCCAAAATAAAGTTGGAAGGCGGTTTTAATTTGAACGGTCCCGAAATCAGTCCGGCATATCTGGGTGTCGGATACATTATCGGACCAAGACTTTCGGCGTTGAATTTCAGCGGTTCGGTGATGGCTTGGGGCTTGATGGTGCCCATGCTGTTGATGTTGCTTGGCAATTCGTTTGTAGCGTCGTTGCCCGACAATAAGAATATTGACATCAATTCGCTTGCTGCATGGGAAAATGCGGCAACCGTTGTGTGGAAGGAAATTGTACGTATCATTGCTATCGGAGGCATGTTGGTTGCCGCCTGTTTCACGTTGTACAGGATGCGTAAAAGTCTGGGAACAGGACTGCGACGTTCGGTAAAAGATCTTAAACGCGCTACGCAAAGCTCCGGCGACTCTATCAAACGTACCGAAAAAGATTTGAAATCGACATGGATACTTGCCGGTATTTGTTTCGCTGCCGTAATGACGTTTGTGATAACGTATTTTATCTTCGAAACGTCTGTTTTGGTGTCGATTGTCGCATCAACCGTGATGATTATCCTTGCGTTTTTCTTTGCCGCAGTATCGGGCTATCTGGTCGGAATCATCGGTTCGAGTAACAATCCGGTTAGCGGGCTTACACTTACAGCATTGGTTGTTACAGCGCTAATTCTTGTATTTTTAGGCGTCGAAGGGACAAGCGGAGTTGCCGCAGTATTGGGAATCGCTGCAATTGTTTGTGTTGCAGCCGCTGTCGGAGGTGAAATGTTTCAAGACCTGAAAGCGGGACATATACTCGGCGGTACTCCATGGAAAATGCAGACAGGCGATATTATCGGAGTTGTGCTGTCGAGTGTCGTAATGTTCGGGGTGTTAATTCTTCTTAATCAAGGCGATATCAATATGGGCGGCACAGGTTTCGGAAGTAAGGAACTGTCCGCACCTCAAGCGACTTTGATGGCAATTATTGCACAGGGAATTGTCAATGGTGAAATGACATGGATATTGATTATTGCAGGTATGATTCTGGGTTTTGCGTTTATACTCATGGGACTTAAAAGCCCGATGCTGATATTTGTCGGGATGTATTTGCCTTTCGGGACAGTATGCGCTATTTTTATCGGAGGTATGATAAAAGGCGTCCTCGACTTATATACAGCACGCAAAAAATATAACGGAAAACAGCTGGCAACGGTCGAAAATACAGGCATTTTGATGGCTTCGGGATTGATTGCCGGCGAAGCGTTAATGGGGTTGATTATCGCAATATTTGCCGTATGCAACATTTTCTTCAAAGATATGCTGCCAATCGAAAATCCGTCGTATTTAATCGGGCTGATGATTGTGGTTGCTGTCGGTTATTTCCTTATTACTATACCGGCGCGAAAAGGAAAATAAATATGCAAATATGATGATGAATGGGAAAACAGAAGAATGGGAAAACCTCATTCCATGTATAGACAGTCATATTACGACTGAAAAAGAGGGAGAGTTGTCGGTGATAACTTTCCCCCGTTTCAGGAGTAAATTCATGCAGAAATATTTTGTGCCCAGAAACAAATCGGCTATGATTCGTATCCGTCTGGAAGAACACGGTACGGCTGTCTGGAATCTGATAGACGGAAACCGGACTGTGCCAAACATCATAAATATGCTGGCAGAACATTTCGATAACGAAAAAAATTACGAATACCGAATCATAACGTATATCGCTATACTCCAAAAACAGGGATTTATTAAACTGAAAAACAATCGTTTATATATATGAAAATCTTTCATACTATATCCTCAATGGAAATCAATTCCGGCAGTAAAATTGCTACTTGTGATAATTTTGTAGTTTTTATTATACATCGTTATGGAATTTCGAAACATTTGTCATCTATAAGATATAAATATAAATGATTATTATTTAAATTAAAAATTTTATGGAATCAAAAGGATTAATAACAAATTTAGTAAAGGTTATGAGAATGATACCGTTAATTACGGTTCTTTATTTTGTATGCAATATTGCGATATCGCAGAATACGAACACAATAGACATCGACAAGCAATGGGAAACAATTGATTCGTTGATGAGCGTGCGTCTTAATAAATCGGCGTTGGACGAAGTTGTGAAAATCTACGATTACGCTTTGGCAAACAAAGACTATGTAACGCTGATTAAGGCGCTTACATGTCGTTTTAACAATCAGATTGTGTTGAGCGAAGACGAACAGGCAGTGTTCGATTCACTGCAACGGGACATAAACCGGCTACCACAACCGGCAAAATCAGTGGGTTACGCAATCGTTGCCAATATGTATAAACGATATTATACTGATAATCGGCAAATTAGAAGCCGTACACGGGTCGCTGTTGTAAGCGACGATATAAAGACTTGGGATATAACACGTCTGTTCGAGGAAGCCCTTAAATATTACAAACTGTCGGTCGAGGACGAAGAGATTCTGAAACAGACGCCTCTCGATGATTATAAGGAGATTATCGATTACGACAAAGACACGACGCAGCAAAGAATAGTACTACCGACACTGTACGACTTTCTGATGTTCAATGCAATCACAGTGTATAAAAGTGAAACCTCAGTTATTCTTCCACAACAGACATTTGTGCTGGATAAACCCGAATATTTTGCCGATGTCAATACTTTTGTCAATTACAGGATCGAAACGCCCGACAGCCTGTCTGCCGAATATAATACTATTAATCTGTATCAGAACTTATTAAAATTCCGTTCACAGAAAAACGACAATGCAACAGCTTTGGTCAGTCTCGATATCGAACGGTTGAGATATCTTTATTATAATGGACGTTATGAAAATAATGATGCGTTATACGAAAACGCTTTAAAAACATTATTAGATGCTCACAATCAAAGCAATGAATGGGTTTATCCTGCTTATGCTCTTGCTGTATTATTATACGAAAATCAAAGTGTAAATGAACAGAAAAACAGCAAGTTCAGATATAAATATAAAGAATCTTACGATTTATGTGCAAAAATAGTTTCTAAATACACAGAAAACGACGAAGTAAAGTTCATTGTTGAATTGGCAAGGAAATTACAGAAAAAGATTGCACAACCTGTTCTGAATATGAGTCTTCGCTCATTACAATGCTCCGATTCGCCAATATTGGCGCTGGTGAGATACAAAAACACAGACAAGTTGCGTTTGAAAATTTTCAGCATAGACGAGGAGTATTTATTTAAAAAATATAAAGTCGAAACTGCTGAATTTGAAACAAAAAAACCTTTGATGACAAAAGAAATCGCCCTGCCTGTGACAGATGATTATCAACAATATACAACGGAAATAATGATTGATGGACTGCCTCAGGGCTGTTATATCGTTTTTGTGGAAAACACAGCAGGATATCTCAACAACAGTAGAGAATACGCTGTAATTCAGGTTTCTCCCTTGAACGTGGTCTTTCGCGGAAACACCGATGATTCATATTACAAATCACAAATATATGTAGCAAATGCGAAAACAGGTGAGCCGTTAAAAGATGCAAAGATCGATTATTTTGTTAACGACAACACAGTAAACACATACAGAACCAACGACGACGGGGTGGCATATATTAATACAACTAAAAACGAAGGTTTTAGAAAGGCAATAGTCACTAATGGCGACGAACGTTTGATTTTGGACGAATGGAACGCATACGGTTCTCCAGTTCGAAAGGAAGAAAGAAAAATAGCATTTTTTACCGACCGTTCGATATATCGTCCGGGGCAAACAGTCTATTACAAAGCCCTGTATCTTGCTCTGGACGACGGAAAATATAATCTTTTGAAGAATGAGACTGTAACAGTGGATTTTAAGAGCGCCAACAATAAAATCATTGCCACACAGGAACATAAGACCAATGAATACGGTAGCATTCAGGGTAGTTTCACCATTCCACAGGGTTTACTGAACGGAACGATGAGCCTGACAAGTCAATATGGAACACAACATATTAATGTTGAAGAATATAAACGTCCTACGTTTGAATTAAAATTGGATGCTCCCACAAAAAATTACCGGCTTAACGATAGTGTCCGGATTACCGGAAAGGCGAGCGCATTATCCGGATATACAATTGATAATGCGAAAGTTCAGTATTATGTAATGCGGCATGTGAAATACCGGATACATCGCTGGTGGCGGCTACCACCGATCAATCGACCTTCGCGTGAAATCGCTTCGGGAGTAACCAGTACCGACGACAAGGGCGAGCTTGTCATTGATTTTAAAGCCGAAGCCGGTGATGTCGATGATAATCTGATATATCAATATATTGTTTCCGCCGATGTTACCGACGTCAACGGGGAGACTTGCCATGTCGATTTACCGGTGCAAATAAGTAATAAACCGTTTCTGATCGAAACATTCATCCCTGATTATATTGCCAACCGCAATTCGTTGGATTTCATTGTAATGACGACTAATTTGGACAAGAATTTTACGCCTGCCGACTTGCAGGTTACGATTACAGCGCTTGAATCGCCCGAAGGAGTTATACGCCCCCGTTTAATGGAAGTTCCGGATACTTTTGTGATGTCGCGTGCGGAATTTAAGAAGTATTTTCCGCTCGACCCTTATGGAGATGAAGATAGACCCGATAAATACCGGAAAATAAAACAGATCGCTTCGTATAACATTACGACAACGTCGCTGTATGACACAATCAGTCTCAACGCTTTTGCCGACGCTCATACCGGCTGGTATCGTATTGATATCAAAGCGAAAAACGCCGACGGAATAGAGGGGGAATACGATAAATTTGTCTATCTTTCTCCTAAACCATCCTCACAGGGAGGTAAAATAACGAATATGTCCCAATGGATGACGATAGTGAAACACTCCGGCGAGCCGGGTGAATATGCCGAGTTTTGGGTGGGCGGCAGCGAGAAAAAATCGTATATTCATTATGATATCGTGCATAAAAACCGTATCGTCGAACGTAAAAATATTGTTGCAAACGAAGGTGTTCCCGAACGTATCGTTATCCCTGTGAAAGAAGAACATCGGGGCGGATTTACTGTGCAGTTTGTTATGATTCAAAACGGTAGAACATACGTGCAATCGTGTCACGTCAATGTGCCGTTTACAAACAAACAGTTGGATATTACTTTTAAAACATTCCGTAACAAACTGTTACCGGGCGAAAAAGAAAAATGGACGCTTAACGTCAAAAACAAAAATGGAGAAAAGGAAACTGCCGAAATGCTTGCAACACTGTACGATGCTTCGCTGGACGCATTTCGTCCACATTATTGGAACAACAATTTTTATATGCAGAACTATAATAATAATAATAATAATTGGAATCCGTACGGTCAACGTATGTTCAGTTTCGGATTTTTCTCTGATTATTACTATAATGTTAATAATATGGTTTTTGCTTATCCGTATTTCAATAAATTCGGAAACGCGTATCTGTCGAAATCTTCACATTCAGGTTTGATACGTACTCGTTCGATGAATTTTAATTTCGCCGAAAATGAAGAAGTAGTGCTCGAAGAAGTCGCGATTGTCGCTTTCGGTACACAAAAGAAAGAAAATATAGTTGGTTCTATTATGCCTGTCGCCGATCTTTCAAACGCTTTCGCAGGAAGAGTTACGGGCATAACACCTCGTCAGGCAAATATCGTTGGTATTACGAGTATTACGACCCGTCAAGACTTTAACGAAACGGCGTTTTTTTATCCACAACTGTTAACCGACGACAACGGCGACATATCTATCGAATTTACTGTTCCCGAATCTCTTACACGCTGGAAAATGCTCGGATTCGCTCACACCGGCGATTTCAAAACCGGCTACATCACCAACCAGTTGATAACTCAAAAACAGGTGGCTGTAAGCGCCAATGCTCCACGCTTTTTCCGCGAAAACGACACTATCGAATTTACTGCAAAAGTAAACAATATCACAGACGACGATTTGACCGGACAGGCTATGTTGCGACTTTATGACGCGACGACTATGCAATCTGTTGATGCTAAAATCATTCGTTCGCCGCAGACACAATCATTCGACATCAAAGCCGGCTTGAGCGCAGGTCTGAAATGGACGCTGATTATTCCCGACGACGTGCAGGCAATCTGTTACAAAATGACGGCGCAGGCAGGCAATCACACCGACGGCGAAGAGAAAATCATTCCTGTTATCAAAAACTCTGTTTTGGTAACAGAAACCATGCCGTTCAACGTGCGTGCAGGGAAACAGAAAAGTATTACGTTCAAGAATTGGAAGGACAACAACTCTTCGACATTGCGAAATCACAGCCTGACACTCGAATTTACTTCCAATCCGGCATGGTACGCTGTGCAAGCGATGCCTTATTTGATGGAATATCCTTACGAATGTTCGGAACAGACATTTTCGCGTTTCTATGCCAATTCACTGTCAACGACAGTAGTAAACAGTTCGCCGCGCATCAGGCAGGTGTTCGATATGTGGCGCGATTTGCCCGAATATAAAGACGTTTTGCTTTCGAATCTGGAGAAAAATCAGGAACTAAAACAAGTCTTACTCGAAGAAACTCCGTGGGTTATGCAGGCACAGAACGAAACGGAACGCAAAAAACGTATTGGGCTGCTTTTCGACTTAAACAAGATGAGCGCCGAACAGCGTCGAGCATTCGACAAGGTGAAAAAAGCACAGCAGAACGACGGCGGTTTTCCCTGGTTTACAGACGCACCATCGTCGTATTTCATCACAAGCCACATAATATCCGGTTTCGAACATCTCAAAAAACTTAACGTTCTGGGCGAGTTTGCCGATGAAGCAAATAACATAATCTCCGCAGGGCTTGATTTTCTGGATAATGAAATCCGGGATAAGTACGAAAATTTGTTGAAATACAAATTGGATATGAATCGGCAAAACGTCGGATACGAAGAAGTGAAGTATCTGTACACTTGCAGTTTCAGCAAACATAAACCGCAAGATTCCAAAGCATTCGATTATTATTACGCTCAGGCAAAAAAATATTGGCCGAAATTCAATCTCTATGCTCAAGCGATGATAGCTTTGGCAATGAACCGTTTTGGAGACACAAAGACGGCAACGGGTATCATTCGTTCGTTGAAGGAACGTGCGCAACAGTCGGACGAAATGGGAATGTATTGGAATGATAATGTTAAGGGATATTTCTGGTATCAGGCGACCATCGAAACGCAAGCAATGCTGATTGAGGCTTTTAACGAAATCGGTAATGACAACCGGGCGGTAGAAGAAATGAAAATCTGGCTGTTACGTAACAAGCAGACTAACGATTGGCGTACAACAAAAGCCACTGCCGAAGCATGTTACGCCCTGTTGATGACCGGAAACAATCTGTTCGATGATAATCAAATGCTCGATATCAGAATTGGCGATAAACCATTGAAAGATATAACGAAAGAAGATATTCGTCCCGAACCGGGAACGGGCTATGTGACGACATCGTGGAGCGGCGCCGATATCGACAAAAGTATGGCAACCATAACCGTCGCCAATCCAAACAAAAACGGAACAACCTGTGGCGGAGCATATTATTGGCAGTATTTCGAACAGTTAGACAAGGTTACCGGCTCCGAAACATCTCTGAAAATGAATAAGCGACTGTTCGTGAAAAAAATCACTGGACGAGGCGCAGAATTGCAGCCGTTGAACGAAGATAATGTTCTGAAAATCGGCGATATCGTAACCGTCCGTATGGAATTGCGCGCCGATCGTGATTATGAATTTGTTCACCTCAAAGATATGCGCGCCGCAAGTCTCGAACCTGTAAAAACGCTGTCGGAACATCGCTATCAGGATGGTCTGTGGTATTACGAAAGCATTAAGGACGCATCCGTGAATTTCTTTATAACATACTTACGTAAAGGAACTTACGTGTTCGAATATGATTTGAGAGTAACACACGCCGGACAGTTCTCAAACGGAGTCACAACATTCCAATGTATGTACGCTCCTGAATTTTCGGCGCATAGCGAAGGGGTGAGGATAAAAATTGATTTATAATCACAGCGGCATTGTCAGGGACAAACAGTCGATAAGAAAGTAATTGTCCACAGATTGACACGGATTAGCACAGATTTTCTATCTGTGCTAATTTGTGTATATCTGTGAAGGGTCTATGACAAAATTTCCTTTTTATGTAAATATTTAAACCCTAACTCCGCAAAAGTTAGGTAGCTATTTTATATAACGGATTTTGGTACGGTATAATGTTTGTTTTCAGGGCTATTGGTTTTATTTTTTTTAAATTAGTTACTACGTTATCATATCTTCCGGATTAATGTTAAACAATTGAAAAATCTTTTTT
>JAITKY010000056.1 GCA_031278135.1 Prevotellaceae bacterium
ATA
Source organism: Prevotellaceae bacterium (assembly GCA_031278135.1). Classification (GTDB taxonomy): domain Bacteria; phylum Bacteroidota; class Bacteroidia; order Bacteroidales; family UBA932; genus JAIRLF01. The sequence continues at coordinate 4 of JAITKY010000056.1, forward strand.
TCCGATTCCATTCAATTGCCTTTTGGTTTTACTGCCGAACAAAAGGGTGAAATTGAACGAGGATGCTATTTCATATCTGATGCAAGAAATCCTGTTGTCAATGTTAAAATATTAGCCACAGTTGAAGATCAATAAAATTATCGGAAACGAATAATGGGTTTTAAATTGAGTTAATTAGCTTAAATTTAAAAAGAAAATGAAATGAGGAAAAGCATTTTAATCACAACCATCATTCTGTTGTTTGCCTCATGCCGCAAAGACAAAGTTCCGGAGCCTGAGAGGATGGAACGCACAGTCATCGTCTATATGGCAGCGGATAACGATTTGTGGGACGTTGCCCTTGTTGATCTTGAAGAGATGAAACAGGGTTACAGGGAAACCGGAGTTAATCTCATCGTATTGATGGATGTGGCAGACGAAACGCCTTGCTTGCTAAGGATAACCGAAAAGGGCGAGCAAACGATAAAAACATATTCGGAGTTCAACTCGGCGGATCCTGCAAACATGAACAGATTGCTTGGAGAAATTATTGAAATGTATCCTTCCGACAGTTACGGTTTGATACTCTGGTCGCACGGCACATCGTGGCTACCAGCGGGCGTGCAGTTGAAGTCTTTTGTGATGGATAGTAACAGACAGATGAATATTCCAGATTTGGCTGAAGCGCTACCCGTGCATTTCGATTTTATTCTTTTCGACGCCTGTCTGATGGGCGCTGTTGAGGTTGCGTATGAATTGAGGGAAAAAACGAATTATATTATCGCGTCTTCGGCGGAAACAATTGACAGCGGTTTCCCATACGACCTGATTATTCCGGAATTGACATCATCTACGCCGGATTTAAGGAAAGCGGCTGAAAGTTATTTCAATTATTATCAGCAACAATCGGGAGCATTTCGTTCGGCGACTGTATCTCTGATAGATACCAAAGAATTGGATAATCTGGCAAGAGTTACTAATCAATTGATTTCCGGACAGGCATTTGATATTACTTCTTTCGACAGGACGTCGGTACAGCGTTTGGATGTGTATGAGGAACAATATACATTCGATTTTCTGGATTTTATTACAAAAGCATTTCCGGATGCGGATAACCGCCCATTGATTGAACAACTCGAAAAAACAGTGTTGTACAAGGCTCATACTGCGGAATTTATAGAGGAGTACGAGATAAATACATACTGTGGACTGAGTTGCTATATTCCTCACAGTAGCAGGAATGATTTAAACAGTTATTATCAACAGTTAGGCTGGTATCAAGCCGGGGGATACAATAAATTATTTTAGATTTACGATTACGATTTTTAAAGATGAAAACAAGATTAGCATATTTAGTAATTGCAGTATTATTGACCGGATGCAATCGCAGTTATTCTCCGGAAATAGAGGATGTTTTGCGACAGGCAGGCGACAACCGCAGTCAATTAGAAAAAGTATTGGAACGTTACAGCCGCGATCCTGCTGACAGTTTGAAATTTCGAGCCGCCGAGTTTCTGATAGTGAACATGCCGGGTAAATACTCGGAATATTACGACGCTCCATGGAACGATGTGGCTACAGTATGTTTGCGATGGACAAGTTCGTCGAATAAAAAGTTGGTTTTGGATACATATAAATTGTGTGAACCGGTGATGCGGGAGGACGTAAAGTATATCACCGCCGAATATTTGATAAATAATATCGAACTTTCGTTTAAGGTATGGCAGGAACGTCCGTGGGGAAAACATATACCTTTCGACGTTTTTTGCGAAGATATTTTACCATACAGGATAAGTATTGAGCAACTGGAAAACTGGAGGGAAAAAGCTCTTGCAAGTTTTGCCGATTTGGATACAGAATTAAACAACCCCACAATGACAGCCATAGAGGCATGCTGTAAAATCAACGATCTGTTGCCTCGATTCAGGATGGATAAAGATTTTCCGGCCATGAATTTCTCACAGTTAATGTCTTCCACACGTGGTACATGCAGTGAAATGTCTTCCCTGACTGTTTTTAGTATGAGGGCTTTGGGCATACCTGTTACATCCGAATTTACTCCAAGATGGGCAGATATTGCTTCCGGACATTCGTGGAACGCTGTACGCGACAGCGCCGGCAATTACATTTCTTTTATGGGTGCAGATTCCAATCCGTATAAATCACATCAAGGCGTTACATTATTAAAAAGTAAGGTTTACCGTAAAACGTTTGCAATACAACATAATATCCCTTCAGAAAATGAAAATATTCCTTTTATATCGGAGAATGACAACAGGATAAAAGATGTATCGGCGAACTATAATGACTGTACAGATACTGTCAGAGTACGCCTCAAATATCCATCCAAAACACCTTCGGGATATGTATATCTTGCATTCGAACAGGCACATCAATTATATATTGTTGCATGGACTGCAGGCAATGATTCAATTGCAGAATTTTCATCCACAGGACGCGGGATTTTATATTTTCCGGTATATTATGACAACACTCCGGCAAGTGATCCGTTTTGGTTGGATAAAACAGGAAAAACAATCATTCTTTCTCCTGATTCACCGGATACTTTGATGACATTTACCAGTATCGCCCTGTATGATAAAAACTATACTGCGCGTATGCATCATGGCGTATTTGAGGGAGCAAACAAACCGGATTTTTCCGATGCAAAAATATTATATGCCATAGACGCCGTTCCCAAAGTATCTTATAATGAAGCAGAATTAAAATCGCCGATGAATTGCCGGTATGTCAGATACAAATCGCCGCCGAACAGTTATTGCAATGTTGCAGAAATAGAATTTTACGGTTTGAAAGAAGAAAAATTAAACGGAACAAATATCGGCTCTTCCGGATCGTGGAGTAATTCGGGAATGTCTTGCGACAAGGCATTCGATAACGATGTAACCACTTATTACGACGCTGTTGAAGCAGACGGAGGATGGACAGGTCTTGATTTTCATGAACGTAAACAGATTCACAAAATACGGTATTTGCCGCGTAATTATGAGAGCGACAATATATGCGAAGGATATCATTATGAACTGTTTTACCGAACTGAAGACGGATGGACTTCAACAGGTAAACAAGTCGCAGTCGGCAATACAGTACAGTTTCATGTTCCCTCGCGGGCATTAATGTACCTGCATAATGTGACTCTCAACAAGAAAGGGAAAATATTTTTTATTGATACTGATAATAAAATACATTGGCGATGAAAAATTTGTGGATGTTCCGGAATACTTGTTTGGCTGTATTATGCTGCATTACCTTATTCATGACTTCCCGTCATTTTGTCAATCATGAAATAAGCCCAAAATGGTTTGGAATGATTGCCGCAGTTGCTGTAGCGGGTATAATTTTCGGTCTTTTACAGCGAAAAGTTTATATTCCGGCAAAAGCGCTGTTGTTGTTGATTGTTATTTCGTGCTGTTTTATTTTTGTCAGAGATTGGGCTGTTTTAGGGTTCAACAGTTATTTGTTGATGCAAACGGTCTGTTTCGTTCTTTTGCTGTTTGTTTTGTTGCATGCGATACCATTTTTGCCGGTGGAATATCTGTTTGGAATGTTTACTTTGTTGGCTACAGCGCTTGCAATTCAGGGATTGTTGCAGTATTCCGGCGTCTTTCACAGCGTAAACAATTTCAGGATAACGGGAAGTTTTGACAACCCTGCCGGTTTTGCAGCGGCTTTGGTTTGCGTGTTTCCATATGTCTTTTATTTTTTTCGGCATTCTCGTCGAACAGTCGAATATATTGCGACAATTGTAGCCACTGTTGTATTTTTAACGGCGATACTATCCGGCTCAAGGGCGGCGATGATTTCTTGTGCTGTCGTTTCCATATATTTTCTGTTCAGTAGATATTCGGGATTGAAAATAAAGAAAACATTAAAAATCCTGTTTGTATGTGTGGCGATTGCGGGAATGACCGGACTTTACTTTCTGAAAAAGGATTCGGCGGACGGACGGTTGCTGATTTGGCAAACCACATGGAACATGATAAAAGATAAACCACTGACCGGACACGGATACGGAGCGTTTAACGCTCAATATATGCTATATCAGGCGGA
>JAITKY010000220.1 GCA_031278135.1 Prevotellaceae bacterium
GTCTATTCATCATTCATAAATTTTTCCGCAAAGATAGATAAAATTTGATAATGTCAAAACTCTAACTCGTGATCAATATGATTTACACCAAATTATTCTACCAAAAAAAGGCTCAATACGCGAAAGGAACTGTTTACTTCTACAAGTACGGGTATTGGCGACGGATGAGCGCCCTTGTGCATATACTTTAAAAATTTGCACACGGTAAATATATCTCGATATACGAACATGACAGTAACGAATTTGCAGGACAAAAAGAATTTAACGTGAATTTAAATTCAAAATATCGATAATCAAAAATTTGTTTATCGTTGATACTGTCATACTTACTTTATTAATTTCCCATTTCTAAAAGAAGAATTTTCTCTTTTTTGAGAACAAATTTTGCAGTTTTATTATTTATAAATAACTTTGTGCGTTAAAAATATAAAATTATTAGAGATATGAAAGGTATAAAAATTTTTACGGCAGGGATATTTTCCTTATTTACAGTTATTTTCTATGGTCAGAATTTCGATTGCAAGGGAATGGGGCTTAAAGGAAACGTGAAAAATATCAACGAAACACAGTACAAACTGAACGATATTAACCTCGGTTTGAATGAGGTTTTGCTGACAAAATTTTCGTTCGACAAAAACTGTAAAAAGACAGAAGAGCTCACCACCGATATTGGAGGCGATATTAAAAACAAACATGTCGTAACTTACGACAAATCGGGAAATATTGCTTCCGAAAACAAAGAAACGCCGACAGTCAAAGGCTATTTCACTACCAAATACCGGTATGACACCAATAAACGACTGTCGAAGAAAGAAGTAAGTTCGAACGGACAACTTCTTGCTACTCATATTTATTATTACGACGACAATGGTAATGTCGGGAAAAAAGAAATCAGAAAAAAGCCCGGAACCGATATTTACGACGAAACGTTTGAATACAAGTATGATGAAAAAAACAGGCTTGTCGAAGAAACACATCTCGACGGAAAAAGGTACAACCGGATCGAGTACAAATACAACGACAAAGATCAACTCATTCGGCGTGTGGAACATAACGAACGTGGCGGTGTCACTTACGAAACCGATTACATTTATGACGAACTCGATAATTTAAGCGTCGAAACTTCGGCGTTCAGAGGAAATAGCACGTTTAATTATTCGTACGTATATGAATATGACGATCAGGGTAATTGGATTAATAAACGTTCTCTTTCCGACAATAAGACGTTTTCGTTGCAAATCAGGGTGATTACATATTATAAATAGTTGCGCCGGTTTTTTTTGAAGACAATGTTTGACAGATTGCACGAACTCGAAGAAAAGGGATTATTGAGAAGTCTGAAACTTCTTCGACAGGATGGCGTTTACGTTGAATATAATGGAAAAAGATATCTTAATCTGTCGTCGAATGATTATTTGGGGATTTCGGGAATCAAAGATTTTCAGAGAGAATTTTTCGAAACACTCGACACGAACTCCTTCGTTATGGGCGCCTTATCTTCGCGTTTGCTTACGGGAAATAATGTTGCCGTCGAAAATCTCGAAAATTATCTTTCGATGTTGTACGACAGGGAATGTCTTGTGTATAATTCGGGGTATCACGCAAATACAGGAATATTGCCGGCACTTGTGGAAAAGAGCGACCTTATTGTCGCCGATAAACTTGTCCATGCGAGCATAATCGACGGAATCAGATTATGTATTTGCGAAATGCGACGCTATAAACACAACGATTACAACGATTTGGAACGAATCCTCGAACAGTCTGCCGGCAAATACAACGCCGTTTATATCGTCACAGAAAGCATATTCAGCATGGACGGCGACACTGCAAATCTCGCACGTCTTGTCGAACTCAAAGACAAATATCATGCGAAACTGTATGTCGATGAGGCGCATGCATTCGGAGTAACGGGCGATTCGGGTTTAGGTTGCGCACATCACAAACAACTCGTTCACAGGATAGAATATATTGTCTGCACTTTGGGAAAAGCGGGAGCCTCGGAAGGGGCATTTGTTATCTGCGATTCTGCAACAAAACAGTGGCTGATAAACAAATCGAGAACGTTGATATTCACAACTGCAACTCCGCCGGTAAATATCCTGTGGACTCATTTTGTAATCGAAAAGACAGTGAAAATGAAGACCGAACGTGAACATCTACAGCAAATAACAAAACAATTGCGCGATAAACTTGCAGGCTACGATATACTTGGCGACACACATATAATTCCCATATTAACAGGCGACAACGACAAATGTATCCGTCTGGCGGCGCAGATGCAGTCGAAAGGGATCTGGGCGATGCCGGTACGCTATCCGTCGGTGCCTGCGGGACGGGCACGAATCCGCCTTTCGCTCACTGCTGCAATGTCGTACGAACAAACAGATATGGTTTATGAAAGTATTCTGGCATAAAAAAGAAGAAAACAGGCAGTTGGCGATTCTGTTTAATGGTTGGGGATTCGACTGGAAAATATTTCAGGATGTGGATATTCCCGACCATGATATTGTTTCGGTTTACGACTACACGAATATAGAGCCTGAACAATTAGGATTCACGAAGTTATATCCCGAAGTGAAAGTTGTGGCATGGTCGTACGGAGTGTTTGTCGCCGATTTTTATTCGGACGCGATTTTTAACGTAACAAAAGCAACAGCAATCAATGGATCAACAACTCCCATTGACAACAACAAAGGTATTCCCGTCAAAATATTTCTTGCGACAATGCAATCGTTCAACGCTGCAAATCGTGAAAAATTCTACTTACGCATAGCCGGAGGATTGTCGGCATACAAACAACTCGCCGGTAAATTACCTGACAGAAAGATAGAAAACCAACTCGCTGAACTGAAATCGTTGTACAAACTGTCGCTCCAAAACAGAGAAAACAGTCTGAAATGGGACGTCGCAATAATTTCGACACGCGACAAAATTTTCCCTTTTGCGAACATGAAAAACGCATGGGGCGACAAGGCGATAACTGTTGAAAACGAACATTATCCTGACTTTAACACTTTATTTTTTATTTGAACCTGTTCAGGAAATCGTATATTTCGTCCGGAAAATCCTCGCCGTTTTCACGAAAAGCCCCGACGACATACTGTCCTTTCCAAACTATTGGAATATTACCGTTATAACGGTCTTTGACACAAAGTTTTCCTTCGGTGAAATTCAACGGTTGTTTAGTAAAACCGAAATAATCATCCAGGATTTTTTTTGCGCCGTTTTTCGTTTTTCCGTCGATTACAAACAGTTGGAATTTTAACCCGTTAAGGCTGTAATCTGCTGTATAGACGAGTTTAAGAAATTCGTGTCCGATATAATTTTTGGTAATATACGCTTGAGTATGAGGAATCAGACTGTCGTTTGGGAACGAAACGAAAATTTCGGGATATGAAGCATTTGCGTTGATTTTCGCTGACAGACCTTTGGCTATCTCCCTGAAAACTTCCGTAATCTCCTCGCTGTGATTGTTCGACGACATTTTTGCATAGATGCTGCCCGAAAAGAAAAACAGTCCGTAATCGTCGCCCTGCGCTTCGCCACCGATATTAGGGAAAAAAGTCATATCAGGCGAACGTTCGGAAGCATACATCCCGAATGCATCTTCTCCGGTTGCATGTCGATATGCCTGAACAGTAATATAATCGTCGCCGTGAGTATAAACAGCGCTTGTCATTTCCCGGAAATTATTTTCGAAAAACAAAGGCGCTGCTCCGTTGATACGTTCATACAGATTTTCGCTGTCGAACACTTCGATATTGGGCGAGATTTGCCAGTCTTTGATTTCGGGCAAACCGGCGTGTATTTCTTTTGGCGTCTGTGCAAAGACCTGTCCTGCAAAACAAAACAGGATTAATGCAATATATTGAATTTTACATTTCATTATGATTAATAAACTCCTAAATTAAGCCAGAAAATGAGAAGGAACATTGACAATTGGCGTAATCGCCGCGATTTTAGCAGCAACATTGAATCCTGATGAACAATGTGTTACCGTACATTTTTTACATCCCGAACATGCGTTGCTTGCAATAGCGAGTTCGGTCAGCGTATCCTTTGATAATGAGGGATATTTGTAGCCATAGTTATACATGTAGGCGCGCATGATGTCGGGAACAGGCAAATGTTTCGAACACTCTTTCACGCAGTTGCCGCAATTTTGGCAATAAAGCAGTTCCTTTTCTTTCAGCCCTGCAAGATATTTGATGTCCCATTCTCCGAGTTTCGGCGAGTGAGCTGCTTCAAGACAGTTGTCTAACAAGTCGAAACTTGTGAATCCGGGTATTGCCGTTGTGATGTTTTTGTTTTGCCACACCCAACGCAGACAGGCGGCGCCGTTGATTTTCGATGTCGCATCGGCGTCGGCAACGCCTCCTGCCATCGATTTCATTGCAACAAAGCCCATTCCGGCATCCACGCCACGCTGAATGGCGGCATCGAGTTCGGGGAGGATGTCCAATTTGAAATTGTAACTGACCAGACACACTTCGTAGATTCCCGTTGCAATAGCCTCATCGATTTGAGCGGGTTTATGGGCATGCGTCGAAAAACCGATGTGTTTGATTTTTCCTTCGTCCTTAAATTTTTTCAACATCTTGATTAAACGCGGGTTATTGACTTCTCCCGTATTGCCGATGGCATGGGCATAAAAGATATCCACGTAATCCATTTGCAGACGACGAAGGCTTGTGTTCAACAACTCTTCGTAGTCCTGCTCGAAATTGTCCGATTTGAGATTGGCTTTGCCTTTGGTGGCAATGGTAAAGGTGTTCCGGTCTTTGTCTTTGAAAAACACGCCAAGCATCTCTTCGTTTTTTCCGTTCTGGTACCCATGCGCTGTATCGAAATGCGTAAGCCCCGAATTATACGCCGCACGGACAACAGCCGGATTATCAGCACGCATGACACCCATGCTCAAAATAGGTATTTCCATACCCGTTTTACCCAACACACGGGTAACAATCTTTTTATCAGCGTCATCGACGGGCGCCGCCATTGCATATTTACTGCCAGTCATTTGTGGCACAACTGCACTTGCTCCTGCTAAAGCAGAAATACTTAAAAATTTACGTCTGTTAATATTTCTCATAACAAAATCATTTAATTATGTTTATACTATAAATTCTAAATACAATTTAGCGCTTTACTAAAAATTACGTGCTTTATTTCGCCGCAAAGGTAATAACTATTTTTCACTAACAAATAAAAAAAATACAATTGCTCTCGATTTATTCCCAAAAATGTTTGAAATTGCCTTCACTTTGT
>JAITKY010000066.1 GCA_031278135.1 Prevotellaceae bacterium
CATCGTAATAAGTAAATCCTGCTATATTACAGTTTAATAAATGTTTACGTTCCATAATAAATAACTTTTTATATATTTATAATGGCACAAAGGTACAATAAATTTTTTAAACAAAAAAATATTTATTTCATCCGCAAAACTGGAGATGTACCATTTAATAAAAACTCAAAAAGAGCGCGATATTTCTATCGCACTCTTTTCTTCTATGATAAACACTATTTAAAAATCTTCTGCTTTTAATTTTTGTCGATAAATTGCGCTTTTAATTTCATCTCTGCGCACTACCGATCTTTTTGTAAAATTTCTACGTGAGCGGAGTTCCCTTAACACTCCCGTTTTCTCGAATTTACGTTTAAACTTTTTTAATGCCCTTTCTATATTTTCACCTTCTTTAATAGGTACTATAATCATACTGTCAAATAACACCTCCTTTCGAGGCGCAAAAGTACAAAGAATTTTTAATTCTGCAATTTTTTTAGTGGAAAAAAATAAAATTATTAACTTTGCCACCGTTTTAGACGTTATTTTCGTATGTCGAAAAGCAGGATCTAAAACGAGGTATATGATTAGTAAACAATATTTTTGAAATTAAAATAGTAGTTTTATGAAACAAGAAATTAAGTTTAGTCTTTTGTACAGAGACATGTGGCAATCTTCGGGAAAATATGTTCCTCGAGCCGACCAGTTGGAGCAAATTGCTCCTGTAATTGTAGAAATGGGATGTTTTGCGAGAGTCGAAACCAATGGTGGCGCTTCGGAGCAAGTAAATTTGCTGTATGGCGAAAATCCGAACAAGTCGGTGCGAACTTTCACAAAACCATTCAATAAAGCCGGTATCCAGACGCACATGCTCGACAGAGGGTTGAACGGTATCAGAATGTATCCGGTTCCTGCCGACGTCCGAAAACTGATGTACAAAGTGAAAAAGGCTCAAGGAGTTGATATTACACGAATTTTCTGTGGATTGAATGATGTGAGGAACATTATTCCCTCAATCAAGTATGCTAAAGAAGGCGGAATGATTCCACAGGCAGCCTTATGTATCACATATTCACCGGTTCATACGGTTGATTATTATGTAGATATCGCCACGACCCTGATTGAAGCAGGAGCGGAAGAAATTTGTCTAAAAGATATGGCGGGAATCGGACGTCCGTACAGCAATGGGCAAATTGTTAAGAAAATAAAAGACAGATTTCCGAACATAATCGTTCAGTATCATGGACATAGCGGACCAGGATTTTCTGTTGCTTCGATGCTTGAAGTAGCAAAGGCGGGCGTTGATTACATCGACGTGGCTATGGAGCCACTTTCGTGGGGAATGATTCATCCCGATGTCATAACCATACAGGCAATGCTCAGAGATGCAGGCTTTTCGGTGCCCGACATCAATATGGAAGCATATATGGAAGCCAATCGTCTCACACAGTCGTTTATGGACGATTTTCTGGGATATTTCATTGACCCGTCAAACAAGGTAATGACTTCGTTATTAGTCGGATGCGGATTACCCGGAGGCATGATGGGATCCATGATGTCCGACCTGAAAGGAATGCACAACGCTATCAATATGGCTCTGCGTCAGAATAATAAGCCCGAAGTTTCCTTAAATAATCTTGTTGTACAGTTATTTCAGGAAGTCGAATATGTGTGGCCCAAACTCGGATATCCTCCATTAGTAACCCCGTTCAGTCAGTACGTCAAGAACATAGCGTTGATGAACATTTTTTCGATAGCAAAAGGTGAATCCCGTTTTTCGAACATCGACAAAGACAGTTTGAACATGATCACCGGAAAAATGGGCAAACTTCCGGGAGCGCTTGCTCCCGAAATTATCAGGATTGTTGAAGAAAAAGGTCTTGAATTTTACACCGGCGACCCGCAAGATCCTTATCCTGACGCATTAGAGCAATATAAAAAGGAAATAATTGATAACAATTGGGAGTTCGGCGCCGACAACGAAGAATTGTTCGAACTTGCCATGCACGACCGTCAATACAGGGATTATAAATCGGGTATTGCGAAACAGCGATTTTTGCAAGAATTGGAAGCAGCAAAAGAAAAAGCAGGAGCGCCAAAGTTCGTTTCGCGTCCGGTTGTGGAAGTGCCTAATTTTGACGTTGCTAAAGTCATGGAATTGTATCCCAAAGCGCAACCGGTACAGGCAACCTGCAATGGAACAGTGATTTGGCAATATGACATTGAAGACAAATCGACCGCTCCCGTAGTTGGTTCCGAATTTAAAAAAGGAGACATAATTTGCTTTATAGAAGCATATTACGGATTAGAACCCGTTAAAGCCCTGTCCGACGGCAAAATCGTTCAAACAGAAGCAGCACAGGGAACAAAAGTCCGAAAAAATCAAATACTTGCGTTCTTAAATTAATTATACGTAAACTGAATGAGTAATAAAATTACAGATTTATTAAAGATAAAATACCCTGTTATTCAGGGAGGAATGGTTTGGTGTAGCGGTTGGCGACTTGCGTCGGCGGTGAGCAACAATGGTGGATTAGGACTTTTGGGTGCCGGTTCGATGACGCCGGAACTTTTGCGCGAACATATTGTGAAATGTCGAACGGCTACAAAATTTCCTTTCGGAGTGAATATCCCTCTGATATATCAGGAGATAGACGGAATAATCAAAGTTATTCTTGAAGAAGAAGTAAAAATTGTGTTCAGTTCTGCGGGCAATCCCAAGACATGGACGAAGTTGTTAAAAGACAGTGGAATTACAGTTGTACATGTCGTTTCGAGTTCAAAATTCGCCAAAAAAGCCGAAGATGCCGGAGTGGACGCTGTTGTCGCCGAAGGTTTCGAAGCCGGAGGACATAACGGACGTGAAGAGACAAGCGTTTTAGCGCTTATTCCGCAGGTACGCAAAGCAATATCGTTGCCATTGATTGCGGCAGGAGGTATATGTACGGGTGCGGGAATATTGGCAGCCATAAGTTTGGGCGCCGACGGCGTGCAAATGGGCACTCGTTTTGCTCTGTCGGACGAAAGTTCTGCAAACGTGGAGTTTAAGCGGCTGTGTACAACCCTTAACGAAGGCGATACGCTGTTGTCGTTAAAGAAACTTTCGCCGACACGTTTAATCAAAAACAAATTTTTCGACAAAGTCAAAGAATTGGAAGACAATGGTGCGAGCGCCGACGAATTGTTGGAATTTATCGGGCGAGGACGTACCAAAATCGGCATGTTCGAAGGCGATTTGGCTAATGGAGAACTTGAGATAGGGCAAATCGCTTCGTTAATCAGGGAAATCGAACCAGTAGAGACGATTATGAAAATAATAATAACGGAATACAACGATTCTCTGAAAAAATTGAAATCGGCAAATGAATGGTGATTTAACGGTTAAATCTTAATCATGAGCGATATAGTCAACAATATCAAAAATATCCGTAATCGTATTGTTCTGGCATGCGAAAGAGCCGGAAGAGAAGCGGATTCTGTCGAGCTACTGCTTGCTACAAAGACAGTTACTCCCGACAGAGTTCGTATTGCAATCGAAGCGGGCGAAACTTTACTCGGCGAAAACAGGATTCAGGAATTTGCAGTTAAAAATCCCGAATTGTCTGATTTAAAGTATGAACGGCATTTTATCGGACATCTTCAAGCAAACAAAGTAAAGGATATTGTGAAATACGGTATCGACTGTGTTCAATCGTTAGACAGTGTTGAGTTGATACACTTGCTCGACCGGCGTTTTCAGGCGGAAGGACGTTCGTTAGACGTTTTGGTACAGGTAAATACATCTTTCGAAGCAAGTAAATTCGGTTTAAACCCCGGCGAAGTTTTTGCTTTTCTGGAAGAGTTGAAAAAGTACGATACATTGAAATTCAAAGGTTTTATGACCATCGGGCTTTTCGATTCCGACGCGGAGGCTGTCCGGCTATCATACACGCGACTGAGAGAGTTGAGAGACAGGGCAATAGCTGAAGGAATCATTTCTCCCGAAAGCAAGGAATTGTCAATGGGCATGAGCACTGACCTCGAAACAGCAATAGAAGAAGGCGCTACAATTGTGAGAGTTGGCTCTGCAATATTTGGAAAAAGAAATTAGATTATGTTAAAAGAATTGAATGTCGAAAATTATGCGCTGATAGACAGGCTAAATATCAGTTTTTCAGATGGAATGAGCATTATCACCGGAGAAACGGGCGCCGGAAAATCAATTTTGTTAGGCGCTCTGTCTCTTGTGTTGGGTGGCCGTGCCGATTTTAATGTGTTGAAAAATGCCACGCGAAACTGTATTGTCGAAGGCATTTTCCGTATCGAAGGTTATGGTCTGGAATCTTTTTTGGCGGAGAATGATATTGATTATGAGCAGGATTTGATTATCCGCCGGACGATCAATCCCGCCGGAAAATCACGGGCGTTTATAAACGATACTCCTGTTAATGCGGCAATAATCAAGGATATATCTCACAGATTGCTCGATATACATTCGCAGCATCAAAATTTGCTGTTGTCGAGCAGCAAATTTCAACTCTCTGTGATTGACGCTGTAACCGACTTTGAAAATCTGAAAAACGAATATCTCGAATATTTTAACCAATACAAGGCGGAAGAAAAAAAATTGGAGGATCTACTTGCCCGTAGCGCCAAGGCAAAAGCGGATTATGATTACATCAAATTTCAGTTCGAACAGTTGCAGGAGGCGAATCTCAAAGCAGATGAACAGAATGATTTGGAGATTGAAATTCAGGAACTTTCGAATGTCGAAGAAATAAAATCGGGGTATGAAAAATTGACGGCGCTTTTGTCGAACGAAGAAACTTCCGTTATCAATATGTTGAAAGAGGCAGAAAATATTCTTACCCGCTTGTCGAAAGTGCATTTGTTGTCAAACGATCTTTTTGTCAGGCTCAAAAATATTTTAGTTGAAATAAAAGATGTCGGCGAAGACGCAAATCACATTAACGACTCGTTGGAAGTCAATCCCGAACGTTTGGATGTTGTCGAAAACCGTCTTAACGTTATATACAATTTACAACAAAAACACCGTGTTGCTACTATCAGTGAATTGCTTGATATACAGGATAATTATGGAAACTCATTAAGCGAGATAGAAAATTTCGACGAGATGATTTCCAAAACACAAAAGTCTGTAAGCGATAATCTTGTCAAAATAAAAGAACTCTCGAAACAGATTTCCGTTTTGCGTCAAAAAACGATTCCCGAAGTAGAAAAACATGTTTCGATGCTGCTTAAATCGTTAGGAATGCCTAACATAGTGTTTAAAGTGGAACTGATTTATTCCGAACATTTTTCGTCCGACGGAGCCGACAGCGTCACATTTTTATTTTCGGCAAACAAAGACATGCCGCCGAAAGAGATATCGAAAGTCGCATCGGGTGGAGAAATGTCGCGCTTGATGCTGGCTCTCAAATCGTTATTAGTCAAAGGAACAAACTTGCCGACGATTATTTTCGACGAAATAGATACCGGAGTATCGGGCGAAGTGGCTGATAAAATGGGAAATATCATCAAAAACCTGTCCGAAAAGGCACAGGTCATCAATATCACTCATCTGCCGCAAGTCGCATCAAAAGGCGATGCTCATTATCTTGTGTACAAAGAAGATACTGCAACCGCAACATACACCAAAGTGCGAAAATTGGACAACAACGAACGTATTTTGGAAATAGCAAAGATGCTCAGTGGCAGCAAAATCACCGACGCCGCTATTGAACATGCTAAAGAATTGAGAAATGAATGAAGTTAATTGATAAAAAGTAGATTCGGGAAGCCCCATTTTTACTACTTTTGCGCCACAATTTCAAATTGTATTTGACATGAATGATTTTTTTAAGAAATATGATAAAACAAAGTAATAACAAACTGATTTTAAAACTTCCTGATGGGCGAGAATCTTCAATTTTGATTGGAGAAAGCATCGAAAATCTGTCGAACTGCCTCAATTCGGAGAAAGTTTTTATTCTGACAAATCCGAATATATCTGATTTGTATTCAGATTATTTCCCGAAAAACGCAAAAGTAATCACTATGCCTGCGGGCGAGGCGAACAAAAACCTCAACACCGTTCTCGACACTGTCAGGCAACTCATCGCAGCCGAAGCCGACAGAAAAAGTGTTATTGTGGGCTTTGGCGGTGGTATTGTGTGCGATATGACCGGTTTCATCGCTTCGATTTACATGCGTGGCACAAAGTTCGGTTTTGTGCCTACGACCCTTATGGCTCAAGTAGATGCAAGTGTCGGTGGTAAAAACGGCGTAAATTGTGATGGATACAAAAATATGATTGGAGTCTTTAATCAGCCTGATTTTGTCCTATGCGATCCGAAAACGCTTAAAACACTGCCGGAAAGAGAGTTTAAAGCCGGTATGGCGGAAGTGATTAAGTGCGGGCTGATTGTTGATGGCAGTTTTTTTGCATACATCGAAGACAATATTGACGCTATCCTTAAGCAGGATAAGGATATGATTTATGTTATTGTGAATAAAAGCGTTGAAATCAAAGCCAACATTGTCAAAGCCGATGAAAAAGAAACAGGCGAACGTAAAAAATTGAATCTGGGACATACTTTTGGACATGCTATTGAAAAACACTCGAATAATACGTTGTTGCACGGCGAGGCTGTGAGTGTAGGATTAGTGATTGCCGCAAAAATATCGGAACTGCTGAATCTCATTACAAGTGAGGATTTTGTACGGATAAAGAATGTTTTGCAAAAAACAGGTTTACCTGTGGCTACGGATATTTCGCCGGCTAACTTGCTGGAAGCAATCGGTAAAGACAAAAAACGGGAGAGCGATGCTGTTCATTTTGTGTTAAATAGCGGCATAGGAAACTCGGAAATCAGGGAAATGTCGTTCGACAAACTTGCTATTTTGTTGAAAAAAGCGTTGGAAACATTGTAATATACATAATATCAGTAATCAATATGGATTTAAACAGAATATATTCGAGCAAAAGAACCGGAAAATATACTGGACAGGAACAATCACGTTCGATATATCGACGTGATTATGATCGTATTATTTTTTCGTCGGCGTTTCGGAGACTGCAAAACAAAACTCAAGTTTTTCCATTGCCCGGCAGTATATTCGTACACAACAGATTAACTCATTCGTTGGAGGTTGCATCTGTCGGACGTTCGCTGGGCGCTATTGCCGGCGAATATATTGCATCGAAATATCAGACTTGTTTGACTGCGCAGAGTAGAGAGTTTTATTTGCATGATTTACAGGATGTAATTGCCGCTGCATGTTTATGTCACGATATTGGAAATCCTTCGTTCGGACATTCGGGCGAAGACGCTATTGCAGAATATTTCAGGGAAAAAGAACAGGATGCTGCGTTTAAAAGCAATTTTTCCGAAGTTCACTGGACGGATTTGACAAATTTCGAGGGTAATGCAAATGCAATTCGTTGTCTGACATCCAAACAGTCAGGCAAAGAATCGGGTGGATTGGGCCTGACTTATCCTACTTTAGCTTCGATAATAAAATATCCATGTGCATCAACGGCTATCGATGATAAAATAGTTCATCGCAAGAAATTCGGTTATTTGCAGGCGGATAGAGATGTTTTTATGGAAATCGTCGCTGAAACGGGAATGAAAATAGATTCGACAACTGTTTTGCAATCGCCTGAAAATAATGCTGATGTATATTACCGACATCCTTTTGTATGGCTCGTCGAAGCCGCCGACGATATCTGTTACAACATAATCGACATGGAAGACGCTCACCGTCTGCGTATTATTGAACATAACGAATGTGTGGACGTGTTTTTACATCTGTTGAAAGAAACGGAAAACGTCAAAATCAAAGAAATTGAGAATCGATTGACCGCTACCGAAGATAAAAATGCGCAAATCTCCTATCTGCGTGCAAAATCAATCGGTTACCTGATTTATCGCACAGGGGAACTGTTTAAGGAAAATCTGGAAAAAATACTGTCCGGTACTCTGGATATCGCTCTTTATGATTTGATTAAAAAAAATAATGCCGCATTGTCGTATATCGGAAAGTTTTCTGTCGAAAATATCTACAATCACCGTTCTGTGGTCGAAATCGAAAACGCCGGTTACAACGTGATGCGAGAACTTCTGCAACACTTTATCCCTCCGGTACTTAAACCCGAATATATGCGGCGTAAAATAGAAGATAAGGCCGTCAAACTGATTCCTCGACAATTCCTATTCGACACCGAATCGCCTTATATGAAGGTGCTTGGCGTTATCGATTATATTTCGGGAATGACCGATAATTACGCTGTGGATTTGTATAAACGAATAAAAGGTATTGATATGGGAATGAATTCTGGCTCAATGTCTTTCTCAAAATAATCGGACAATGAAATCTACTGTTTATCTGCTTACCGGAAGCAATCTTGGCGACAAAAAAACGTATCTCTATCACGCAAAACAAAATCTGTGCCGGATGGTCGGCGAGTTACTTGCAGAATCGTCTGTCTATGAATCTGAACCGTGGGGTTTTGTCGCAGAAAATACTTTTCTGAACCAAGTTCTGATGTATGAAACTACCTTGACTCCTAATGAAATACTCCAAACAATCAAAACCATCGAAGCCGAGACCGGCAGAATACACTCAAAAAACGGATATTCGTCCCGAAATCTGGATATCGACATACTTTTTTACGACAGTATAACGCTAAATTCCACCGATTTGACTATCCCTCACCCTTTGCTGCATAAACGCCGATTCACATTGCTTCCTCTGTCCGAAATCGCTCCAAATCTGATACATCCTGTCCTTAACATGACTGTCAAACAACTGCTCAAAAAATGCGAGGACAAGGGAACGGTAAATGTGAAGATTATGGTTCTACAGGAAATTGTGCGGAAACAAGTCTGATTTGCCCCAAATCCCGAACACCTTTTATGGGAAGCGAAATAAAATAAGATATAACGGGTTTTGGTACAGGATAATGCAGATACACAGCTAATAACGCCAAAATAACCTATTTCGTAGCAACTAATTTTTTACGCGCATAAATCTGTAATTGTCTTATTGTAAACTACA
>JAITKY010000103.1 GCA_031278135.1 Prevotellaceae bacterium
ACAAAGGCGCAAAAGGCACAAAAGGTTTTTCTACGACCTGTCTACTTTTATGCCTTCTGCGTCTTTTTTTTAGCTCACCTCATTAAAGTATTCCATAATATTTCCAGACAACATCATCAGACTGATTTCGTCGATTTTAGCATTATATTCTACGTCTAAAAGTCTTTTTTCAGCATCCTGAAGCGAGTTTTGAGCCTCTCGCATATCAATACCTGCAAGTTCGCCTAAACGATAACGTATTGCTGCCGTCTCGTAATTTTCGTGAGCAGTTTTCAAATTCTGTCGTTCCATCCTTATCAATCCAAGATAATTAGAGTATGAACTGTATATTTCCTGTAATTTAGCTGCAACCTCCAATTGAGCCTCACGTTGAGCTAATTCCTTATTTTTTAATGCTATCTGCGCATTTTTTATCTCTCTGCGCCTGTTGCCGCCATCGAATATGGGAAAACCTGCCGTCAGTCCGTAATCCAAACCGTTGCCGTTCGACCGTTTCGTAGCGCCCTTATTATATAGATTAAAATTATAATTATATCCGGATGTAAGCCTTAGATACGGATACGAATTTGCACGCATAATTTTCAGGTCATGTTCCGAAAGATTGATCTGTTTTGCGGCGATTTGTAACTGAGTATTTTCGTAGAGCGTCCTTTCCAGAAGCGAGGAGTAGACGAGTTCGGGAAGCAGATTAATCGACGAATCCGATACAATATAAGTCTGTTTAAGTTCGCCCATTAAAGTTTTAAGCCGTATTTCCGAAGCCAATATTTGCTGCTGCTGACGAACAAGAGCCGAACTGTCGGAATTAAAATCCACCTGAGCTTGCAGAAGTTCAAGTTTTGAACGGGAACCCAATGCACGATTTATTCCTGCAATGCGCACACGTTCTTTCGATATGGAAAGAATAAATTCGAGATTGTCCTTATGACGTTTTTGCTGAATGAGATAGTAATATTCAGCCGTCACGCCGGCAATCAGATTTTCTATCTCGAATCGAGTATTCAAATCGCTTATCTCCTTTAATTCCCGCAATTGAGCATATCTGGTTTGCGCCTTATATCCCGAAAAAATATCCCACGATGCATTTACGCCAGCCGAAGCGGCATTGGAAAGTTGTCCGTTTATTTTCGCCGTATTATCGGAAAAGTCTGTTGTAACGCTGTTTGCAATAGAACCGGAATATTTTGCCGAAGCGTCCACCACAGGCAGAAGACCGGCGTTACCTTTTGTGTAATTGTTCGTTGCTATTTCATTTTCGTTTTTGACAATCTGCAACGAATAATTACTCTCTAATGCAATTTTAAGACATTCGCCCAGCGAAACAGTGTCTTGAGCATGCAAAAGGCTGACAACGACTGTACAGACAAATGTCGCAAGTGTAATTTTTATTAAATTCATCATATTATAATCTTTAATTACGTTTCGTTATTTTTTCGGTATGCGTCGAGATATACGAATAGATAGCCGGAACAACAAAAAGCGTCATGAACGTCGCCACAAACATCCCTCCCGCTACCGAAATACCCATTGCTATACGACTTTTAGCGCCTTCGCCGGTTGCCATAGCCAGTGGAAGAATGCCAAGAATTGTAGATGCGCTTGTCATTAAAATCGGACGTAGACGTTGAACTGCTGCCTCTTTAATAGCGGTGAACTTGTCGTAGCCCTTTTCTTTGAACTGGTTGGCAAATTCCACAATCAGTATGCCGTTTTTTGTGACAAGCCCGATAAGCATAATTATTCCTATCTGACTGAAAATGTTCATCGTCTGACCGAAACACCACATAAAGAACAATGCTCCAAGCAAAGCCAGAGGCACGGTTATCATAATGATAAACGGGTCTTTAAAACTCTCGAACTGAGCCGCCAGGACAAGAAATATCAGGATAAGAGCCAGTCCGAAAGCAAACATCAGGCTTGACGAACTTTCGCGAAAATCCCGCGATTCTCCGGCAAGAGCAGTCCTAAACGTGTCGTCCAGAGTTTCTTTGGCGAATTTATCCATTTCGGCAAGACCTTCGTCGATAGTATGCCCGGGTTGCAGATTCGAGGTTATAGTCGCCGCCACAAAACGGTTGTACCTGTATAGCGTCGGCGGAGCAGATTTTTCGTGAAAAGTCGTAAAATTAGCCATTTGTATCATCCGACCGTTATTGTTTTTCACATACAGCGAACGAATGTCGCTCGGCGCATTCCGGTTATTGCGACGCAGTTTTCCAACTATCTGATATTGTTTCCCGTTACGGTAGAAATAACCCATCCGCTGACCGCTCAAAGCCAACTGAAACGTTAAGCCTATTTCACGGGTACTGATTCCCAGCTGCGTAGCCTTGTCGCGATTTATTTCCACCTGCAATTCAGGTTTATTAAATTTCAAATCGACGTCGGATTGCATAAGTACGGGACTTTGAGAGACTTTGTACATGAAATCGGGCAACACGGCTTTCAGTTTATCAATATTCGAGGCTTGAAGTACGTATTGCACAGGCATTCCGGCACGCTGTCCCCCGAATGTGGATTGCTGGGTAACAAAGGTACGGACGCGACTTTTATCGCCCACAATCTTCGATACCTGACTTGCTATCTCGCCCTGCGAACGTACTCGGTCTCTTATATTTGGCAAAATAATATTGGAAAAACCGTTGCTTCCGAACATGCGAATCATAATCGAAACATCTTCCGGTATGGAATCCACAAGTTCTTCGGATAAATTACTGATAAAGTCATTAACATAATCATAAGTAGCGCCCTGTTGCGCTATCATGCTCATGTTAAGCCTCGAACGGTCTTCGACCGGAGCAAGCTCCGACTGTACCGAAGTAAATAACAGGTATATACAACCAAACGATGCAAGAATAACAATCCATACAGCCCATCTTATTCTCAAAAACAGCGACAAGGCACGCAGATATATTCGATTCAGTCCAACAAAAAACGGTTCGGTAAAACGATAAAACCAGCTCTCTTTCTCCCTCTTTTTCAGCAATTTTGACGACAGCATCGGAGTAAGCGTCAAGGCGACAAAAGCAGATATAACCACGGCGACTGCCAGAACAAGACTAAATTCTCT
>JAITKY010000010.1 GCA_031278135.1 Prevotellaceae bacterium
TAACTGAAATACAAATTGTTCGCTACTGTCTGTAAAAAAAATCATATCCAATACATTTATCATTATCAATCCAAATACCAAATCACATAAAAGGACAAAAAAAGCGCCATTGGTCACAATATCCGATTCGTCCACCCGTGTACGTTCGGATGTAGTTTGGCTGACGAAATAGACGCCGTTAGTCACATTATCGCTGGCTATTTTCAATGCATGGTCGGGCGTAAGATGGTTGGGGTACAACACTATATCTCCTTGTTGGATATGGTGTTATAGATTGAATTTTTATAATGAGGGTCATATTTTTCCCTTCTTATCGGTTATATGATACACATATTTTATTAAACGAACAACTTTTGCACATCTGATTATATTCGGTCTGTGTAAACGGGACATTGAAGTCGAACAATACCCGCAAATTTCGTGTCAAATATTCTTCAAAGGCACGACTGTACACACTAAAATCCGTTACTTCCTTTTCATCCGAATCTTCGTCTATCAGGAAATAAGTGAAATCGGGAGAATAACAATCTTTTACAAAATACAACACAGGAACTATTTTTTCTGTTGATCGATCAGTTTTTTGATACATAAGAGCGTACATGAATGTTTGGAAGGCTTCTTTATTTAATACATCGGGGTTGGAATCGAACAGTGAACCTGTTGAATTGAATTTCATCCGTTTATCAGCGCCTCGCCCGGAGCCTGTTTTGTAATCGACTATGCGTAAAGTATTGTTTGTCTTATCAATACGATCGATTATTCCACCCAGCCCGACAGTCAGATTTCCAATAGAAATATTCATCCCGATTCTTTTTTCGAGACCTAAAAGCGTGAATCCGGGATTGTTCTTGTCGTACTTTAAAATCCCATTCACATATTTGCGAATTACATCCCTTGTAATAAGCAATTTACCGTTTTCGTTGAAATCAGCCGGAAGCGCATCTTTTTTGTAAAATTCCAAAGCAAAATGATTGTCTATCAACGATTCAATCCTGTTTGTATCACGACAAATCGCCTCGATATCTTCTTCGGTTGTTTTTTTGTTCATCAACGGTAAATACAATTGTTCCATAACATGATGAATAATATTACCTAACTGATTCAGTTGCAACTCTTCGACCACCGATTCATCGGATTCGAGTTTAAGTATTTTCGAAAAATAAAATTTCAAAGGACAGGAGATATACGAACTTAAAGCGCTTGGCGACAATGTTTTTTGAGGACTATCGCCTGTATATCGCATTAAAACTTGCTTCACGGTATCGTCTTTTTCGATTTGTATTCTTTTGGGTTCGCCGAAACTGATGTTGAAAGTTATCGGGTACTCAGTGATATTCAGGTCGGTTTCGAATTTGAGTTGATATAAATAGCGACTCATTTCGCCTGTTCTGTTTTCGTCGGTTTTGGAAGAATAGAGCAATCGCACATTTTTTGCTCTCTGAATCAGGCGATAAAAATTGTATGCCGAAATTGCTTCCGAATCTTCCCTGCATGGTAATCCATAGCCTTTACGCAGATTATAAGGAATATACGAAGGTTTGTTGACTTCGTGCGGCAATCGTCCTTCGTTGACCGAAAGCAGAATGAGATTGTCGAAATCCAACGCTCTCGTTTCCTGAACGTTCATTATCTGTAATCCTTTTACGGGTTCACCCATGAAAGGAATTTTTAAATTTCTGAAAATATCATGTATCAGACTAAGAAACACCGATTTACCGACTTCAAGATTTATCTCTTCGATAGATTTTTTTAGTCTGTTGAGCGATTTTGTCATATAATATATGTATTCTTTTCGCAACGAGATTTGTTCGTCGTCCGAAGCCGGAACCGTAGCAATATATACGAATATATCTATCAGATAATTAGTTAATTCTCCGTACGACGACAACGGAACAAATATTTTTTTCAGAAAAGAATTGTTTTCGAACAAAAGGCTGTCGATGTATATCCTGTTGTTATTGACGATATTATCAATGATTTTCTTAGTATTTTCCCCACATGCGTCGATTACGTAACTATGTCGTAATATGGCAAGTACGTCTTTATAATAAAAACCGTAACTGTTTTCTCTGTACGAATTTTGTAAACGTATAAGCAGTTCAGCCATAGTGAATACCGGCGTTTGCAACAGAGGATAACCAAGCGTGATATTGATATCGCTGCATTCGTCAGGCAAAGAATGCAGAACGGGAATTAAAATATTTTCGTCGGTAAGCACAATTGCCGTTTTCCGGTCGAAACCGGCGTTCATGTCTTTGAGGATTTTGCTAATCGCCTTCGCTTGAAGTACATCCGAAGGTGAAACGATAATGTGCATGTCCTTGTTCGAAGTAAATTCCGATTGAAGATTGAACGACGAGGGCGCAGGAAATAATTCGATATTTTTCCGCAAAAACAGTCCCGCTTCCTGTTTTTTGTCGTTGATATAATAGTCGTCATAATCCCAGAAAAAAATCGCTTTCCCCGATTTTTTTAGATACGAAAACAATTCCATCTCACACTTTCCAAGCGCATTAAACCCGATAAACACATATTCGCTCTTAATCTCCGGAATATCGTCGATCTGCATTTTTTCGACTGCATCCCTATATATCATGCCCGAATATGCTTGATTTTTTTCTCTTAAAATCGATTTGAACTCGGTGTAAATGGGTAATAACACATCCCAAATTTCGGTGAATTTACTCTGCAAACTGGTATCGCCGTCAGGATTGAAACTTTCCCAAAACTGCTGTATATATGATATTTGCTCCTTAGTGAGAAAAGAAAAATCGCCTTCAAAGACTTTCTGCGATTTCAGATTCCGGAACAGTAACTTTGCATCAACCAGATATTTGTCGATATCGTCGAAATCGTTCAGTAAAGTTTCGCCCCAAAAATAAAATCTGTCGAATGTCTCTACGCTGTGCGTATGCTTGATATACACTTGATACAGAAGTGTCAACAGGGAAAAATCGTCAATCTTTTGCAGAGAACTCAACGAAGAAACAATTTCTTCGAGACTTGTGTAATCCGGCGACCAGACAGGTTTGTCGATAAACACAGTCAATTCGTCGGAAAAAAACAGTTGCGCCCTTCGCGAAGGAAAAACCAACGTCAACGAAGATATCTTATCACCGTAAGTGGAATACAAATTACTCACTACCGACTGTAAAAAATTCATCTCTAATACATTTAATCAGTTCCAATTCAAATACAAAAACTTGTAAAGGTATAGAAAAAGCGCCTACAAAAAAATTACCGTAAGCGCTTTTTACTTTTTTCCGCTGTCTTATTTTGTGGGCCCAGCAGGGCATGATCCTGCGACCCCCTGATTATGAGTCAGGTGCTCTAACCAACTGAGCTATGGGCCCTCTCAAATCCGGGCGCAAAGATAATGCTTTTCTCCAAAACTGCAAAATTTTCAACAAAAAAAGTTTCAAAGAATTGATAATTTGATTATTAACCTTAAATCCGCACAAATCCAGAAAAAGACCTAATACAAAGTGTTGTTAATTATGCAATTAACAAACACTTTGCACAGGTCGAAAATTTCACCTAATTTTACGCCATCAAACAATTAAAATTAAGACAATGAAATTTTACAGGACAAAAGTACAAAAAATATCCAAACCCGTTACAT
>JAITKY010000158.1 GCA_031278135.1 Prevotellaceae bacterium
CTTTAATTTAATAAAGTATAAAAATAAAATTATAGAGATTATGGAAGTGTTGTTAGACCCTCAAAAACAGTACACGTACGCCGACTATCTAACATGGTTGGACGATAAACGATGCGAATTAATAAACGGTTTTGTTAATATGATGTCAGCGCCTAAAATTAAACATCAAGAAATTAGTATGAATTTAAGCGGCGCATTGTTTATTATTATTAAAAAAAACAAAGGCAAATGCAAGATTTATTCGGCGCCGTTTGATGTACGACTGCCTAAGAATGGCGAGAAAGACGACAATCTGATTTACACCGTTGTGCAGCCGGATATTTGCATTATATGCGATCCTTCAAAATTGGAAGATGAGCGAGGTTGTCTTGGCGCTCCCGACTTTATTGCCGAGATACAGTCGGCATCGACTGCCAAATATGATTTACACGAAAAATTCATGCTCTACGAAACCGTCGGCGTGCGTGAATATTGGGTTGTATTTCCGTATGAAAAAAGTATTATACAGTTCATTTTGCAACCCGACGGGAAATATGATAAAGGAACACTGTACGAAACAGGAAAAGTCCCGATACATATTTTCGATGGTATCGAAATTGATTTGAAAGATATATATAATGAATAATGAAAAGATATTTGAGCGGATTGAAAGTATCGACCGTGTTGCGCAGGATTAGAATTACAATAAACAACGAAAATTGGCAATAAAATATATGTTAGTTATACCTTCATCAGAGCTGATTATTAATTCCGACGGATCGATATTTCACTTACATCTCCGTCCGGACGAAATTGCCGACACAGTTATTTTGGTTGGCGACCCCGCACGTGTGGACATGGTTGCGGCTTATTTCGACAAAATCGAAGTAGAAAAAGCAAACAGAGAGTTTGTTACCAAGACCGGATATATCGGTAAGACCCATCTGTCGGTTTTGTCCACAGGAATCGGAACCGACAATATCGATATTGTAATGACCGAATTAGATGCTTTAGTCAATGTAGATTTCGGTTCCCGTACAGCGAAACAACATCATTCTTTGCGAATACTTCGTCTTGGCACTTCGGGCGCTTTGCACGAGGATATACCGTTAGGAAGCATTATAATGTCCGATATATCTGTTGGTTTCGACGGATTACTTAATTTTTACGCCAATCGTGACAGTGTCAGTTTACAGGCAATGGAAAGATCGTTCATCGAGCATACGAATTGGAATAAACAACTTGCGACGCCATATTTTGTGCCTGCATCAGAAGCGCTTGTAAATCTCTTCGACGAAGATGTCATTCATGGAATCACCATTTCGGCGCCCGGCTTTTACGGTCCACAAGGGCGAGTCGTACGCTTGGGGCTTGCCGATCCGGATTTGTTGTCGAAAATCGAATCGTTTCGATATAATGATATGAGAATTAATAATTTCGAAATGGAAAGTTCGGCTATAGCCGGATTATCGTTATTACTTGGACATCAGGCAGCGACAATCTGTACAGCAATAGCCAACAGGTATCTCAAAGATATGAATACCGACTATAAATATTACGTTACAAAAATGATAGAAAAAGCAATTGAAAAAATAATACAGTAAAAATATACAAATATGAAACATTTAATACGCTGGTTTTTGAATCACATTCCCCGCAAATATTTGCAACTTTTTGCGCAATTTGCAACCCGTTTGATTTCGGTGTTTTACATCGGCAACAAAGTCGAGTGTAATGTCTGTCGAAGGCATTACCGGAAGTTTTTACCATACGGATACGTTAAATCTCGCGCAAACGCTTTATGTCCCAACTGCCTTTCGCTCGAACGTCATCGTTTGATGCAGTTGTATTTACAGTATAAAACGAAGTTTTATACCTCGAATCCCCGCACTTTGCATGTGGCGCCCGAATTTTGTTTTCTCAGACGTTTCGAAAGATTACTTGGCGAAAATTATGTAACCGCCGATCTCGAATCGCCTTTAGCAAAAGTCAAGATGGATGTTCAAGCCATGCCGTTCAAAGACAATACTTTTGATGTGATTTTCTGTAATCACATACTCGAACATGTTGACGACGATCTGAAAGCCTTGCATGAATTGTATCGTGTGCTGAAACCGGGAGGCTGGGGAATCATTCAATCGCCAATAAATTACGACAGAACAACAACATACGAAGACGCAAACATTGTAACTCCCGAAGAACGAACAAAACATTTCGGACAACATGACCATCTGCGTGAATTTGGCGCCGATTATGCCCTGCGTCTGGCAAAAGCCGGGTTTGATGTTATCGAAGACCATTATGTCGAAACGCTTTCTCCGGAAAAAATCAAACGAAATGCACTGCCCGAACATGAAATAATTTATTTTGTCAAAAAAAAAATGACAGTTAAAAGCATTGACAGTCAGGATCTTTAAAATAAAGGTGTCAAAAATATTTGGCAGTAAGAAAAAAGTGTGTACCTTTGCGGCTCCTAATCGGTGACGGTTAGAGTTATGTTTATATTAAAAAATTAGTTAAAAAATTTGGATATCGGGCGCCGGATTCGAGCGTCGGAATAAAATTAAAAAAAAATTAAGTAAAAATGACTGATCCAATAGCAGATTACCTTACGAGAATCCGCAATGCGGTTAAGGCGAATCACAAAGTAGTGGAGATTCCATCCTCCAAGATCAAGCAGGAATTGACAAAAGTCCTGCACGAAAAAGGCTATATCCTGAGCTATAAGTTCGTTGATTCCAAGCCACAAGGCATAATCAAAATAGCCTTAAAATATCATCCCGAAACAAAAAATTCGGCGATTAAACATCTGAGACGAGTCAGTCGTCCCGGATTGCGTCGTTATACAAGCGCTGTTTCCATGCCGAGAGTATTGAACGGGCTTGGTATTGCAATTGTTTCGACGTCGAAAGGCGTGATTACCGACAAAGAAGCCCGCGAAATGAATATCGGCGGCGAAGTTATTTGTTATGTTTATTAATGGTTGATTAACATATCTTTATCAGGTAAATAGAAATGAAAAACGTAATCAGAATAAGTATTTGGGACTGGATGTACGCAGGAATATGGTGCCTGTTACTTTTGGCAGCGACATTTCCAAGTATTTTTTTGAGCTATGATTTTTCGTTTCTAAATGATTCCAAAGAGACGCCAATATCTGGAATTTCAAAGTCATACATGTTTGCAGCCGTAATGATAGTTGTTGTACATTTGTTGGATGTTGTTCATATAGTTAGTTCAAATGAACTGAGTTACAACAAAATGAAGACAGGATTTCAACAAACATTGCTATCAATAATGTTGATAGCGATATCTCTGATTTTTGTCAGTTCTCTTGATTCTTGTGCAGCGCGAATGTTTTGGTTTTTTCTGTTTTGGGGAATACTTTTTGTTTACAAGGCTTGTTGCGTTCGAATGCTTAACGGGAAATCGATAAATATAGTAAAAGTACGAATTTAAAAGAAATGTATATGGTATCATTAATTGCTATTTTGAGTTTATTTGTTATTTATGTATTTCTTGTGTTTACAATAAAAATGAAACCAAAAGTATATAGAACCGTATCGGCAGGCGACTCAAACAAAGATTTCAGTTCGACAATAGAATTACGTACAAATATTTATCAACACAATTTGATTTCGAAAAAAGTGGAAATCAATCCTGCAAAGTATGATGTATACATAGTTATCGGCGATTCGATGGGGGATTCCCACATAAACGACCGGGATTTTGTACTTGTCAAAAAATTGAACGATAACGATAAATACAATATAAAACAAGGCAATGTGTTACTTTTGGAAATCGACAAAAACAAAGATTCCGGACAAAGCAGCGGTGTAGAATTTAAGTTACGGAAACATATCTCTTACATCGACAGCACGAAAGATTTTGATGCATGGATTGGTGAACTCTCGGTAGAGATTGTTGCACAAAAAGAATATATTCGGGACAAATATAAAACACGTGTAGAAAAGTACCGACAAAACAATTCGGACACCGAAAACTTTGTATTTACGTTTTCATCGACGTTCGACGAAAAGAAAAAAGCCGTAAAATACTCATTTCATCCCATTAAATTTTTGAATGGAGTTGTCGATTATGTTATTAAAAATGAGGATATACCGGATTAGATAAACATTAATAAAAAAAATAAAAAAAGGGTAAAAGAGCGAACATATTAATAATATTCTTACCTTTGCGCCCTGAAAAAAATAGAAAATTATAATAAAATTAAAAGAATAGATAATGTCAAGAATAGGAAAATTACCTGTAAACCTGCCACAAGGAGTTGTCGTCACAGTCGATGAGACGAATGTGGTTACGGTGAAAGGGCCTCTTGGAACGTTGAAACAAAAGGTTGATCCTGATATAAAAGTCTCAGTAGAGAATGGTTCCGTCAGTTTCATACGTCCGACCGACCAGCCCCGACACCGTTCGATGCATGGTTTGTATCGTGCACTGATAAACAATATGGTATTTGGCGTTTCGACCGGATATACAATCAAACAGGAGTTGGTTGGAGTAGGCTACAAAGTCGAAGCCAAAGGGCAGGTACTCGAATTTAGTTTGGGATATTCGCATGATATCCATTTCGAGTTACCGCCGGAAGTAAAAGCCACAGCAGTGGTCGAAAAGAAAGGAGCCAATCCTTTAATTACGTTAACATCAATTGATAAACAGTTAATTGGGCAAGTTGCAGCGAAGATTCGTTCGTTCCGCAAACCTGAACCATACAAAGGTAAAGGAATACGTTTTGTCGGCGAACACATCAGACGTAAAGCAGGCAAGTCCGCTAACGCAAAATAATGAGAAGGAATATATATGTTATTAACAAAGTTAGATAGAAGAAAAAGAATAAAGTACCGCATTCGTAAAGTAGTGAACGGTACGTCCGAACGTCCCCGCATGTCGGTGTACAGGAGCAACAAACAGATATATGTTCAGTTTATCGACGACACCAAAGGAGTAACGTTGGCATCGGCATCGTCGCGCGATAAATCATTAGCCGGGCAAATCGTCGGGAAAACCGGAGTCGAAATAGCTCGTTTAGTTGGAAAATTATCTGCCGAACGCGCTCAGGAAAAAGGTATTACAGCCGTAGTCTTCGATCGTGGCGGATATCTTTATCATGGAAAAATAGAAAGTTTAGCACAATCCGCCAGAGAAGGTGGTCTTAAATTTTAGAAATTATGCCGAATACAAATATCAGAAAAGTTAAAACCACCGATTTAGACCTCAAAGACAGGCTGGTGGCTATACAGCGTGTTACAAAAGTAACAAAAGGAGGACGTCATTTCAGTTTTGCCGCCATAGTAGTAGTAGGCGACGAAAACGGAATAGTAGGTTATGGATTAGGGAAAGCCGGCGAAGTAACCTCCGCTATTACCAAAGGCATCGAAGACGCAAAGAAGAATTTGGTCAAAGTGCCTGTTTATAAAGGCACAATACCACACGAACAAGAATCGAAATTCGGTGGTGCACAAGTGTTTATTAAGCCGGCGGCGCCCGGAACAGGAGTATAAGCCGGCGGCGCCATGCGTGCCGTCCTCGAAAGCGCTGGAATACACGACGTGCTTGCGAAATCGAAAGGTTCGTCGAACCCGCACAATCTGGTGAAAGCAACCGTAACAGCATTGCTGGAACTGCGTGATGCCTACACCGTTGCACAATTACGAGGAATCCCGATAAAAAAAGTATTTAACGGATAAGAGGAGGAATAGAAATGGCTGTATATAAAATAACACAAGTTAGGAGCAGAATCGGAGCGAACAAACGACAACGCGCAACATTGGATACGCTTGGTCTTCGCAAGATTAACCGGAGCGTAGAGCGCGAAGCCACGCCCGTAGTTGAAGGAATGATTAAAGCAGTTAGTCATTTGGTTAAAATAGAAAAAATTCAGTAATAACCGGAGAAGAATTATAGATATGAATTTGAGCAATTTAAAACCTGCAAAAGGTTCTACACACAGAGAAAAAAGAATCGGTCGCGGACAAGGTTCGGGTCGAGGAGGAACCTCTACTCGTGGGCACAAGGGAGCGCAGTCTCGTTCGGGATATTCACGCAAATTCGGTTTTGAGGGAGGGCAAATGCCAATTCAACGCCGTTTGCCGAAATACGGGTTTACCAATATGAACCGTATCGAATATAAACCTGTAAACATTTCGACATTACAGCAGCTGGCAGACAAGTACAGCATAACAGTGATGGATATCGAAACATTTATCGAAGCAGGCTTAATATCAAAAAACGACAGAGTTAAGATTTTGGGTAACGGCGAATTAAGTTCGACATTGGAAGTTACAGCCCACGCTTTTTCGAAATCTGCCGTCGAAGCAATCGAAGCGAAACAAGGGAAAGCAATTAAACTGTAAAGGATAGATAATGAACAAGATATTGGATATCTTAGGAATAAAAAGGTTTGTACAAACCATACAAAACATCTACCGAATCGAAGAATTGCGTACACGAATCGGTTATACGCTACTTTTGTTGCTGGTATTTCGTTTTGGCAGTTTTGTCGTGTTGCCGGGCATCGACCCGACAATGCTTGGCGCTTTTTCGCGGTCGTCGAGAGAAGGATTGATGGGTATGTTGGATTTGTTTTCGGGCGGCGCTTTTTCGAATGCTTCCATATTTGCATTGGGAGTGATGCCATACATTTCGGCGTCCATTGTTATTCAACTTTTGACAATAATGGTTCCGGCGTTCCAACGCATCCAACGCGAAGGCGAAAGCGGAAGACGTAAAATCAATCAGTACACTCGGATACTGACACTGGCAATCCTTGCTGTTCAGGCTCCAATGTATCTGGTTACCTTAAGGACTTCTCCAGATATCACAGGGGCATTTCTGGTTAAAGGATTTTGGTCGTTCAACGTTCCCGCTGTGACATGTCTGGTAGCCGGCACAATGTTCGTCATGTGGCTTGGAGAACGCATCACCGACAGAGGATTGGGCAACGGAATATCGCTGCTCATAATGATCGGAATCATAGCACGTTTGCCACATGCACTTATGGCAGAGCTCGAAACACGTTTCACCGAAACCACAGGAGGTCCGCTGTTGCTGATAGTCGAAATACTGATACTGCTATTTATTTTTATGGCGAGTATCGCTCTGGTACAGGCAGTTCGGAGGATTCCGGTGCAGTATGCACGACGAATCGTCGGAAACAAGCAGTATGGAGGAGCGCGTCAATATATTCCATTAAAAATCAATGCAGCAGGAGTTATGCCGATCATCTTTGCACAAGCGTTGATGTTTGTGCCGATGCTGTTTGAGTCATTCAATTCAACACGCGGCATTGCGAATGTATTTCAACCTTTTGGATTTTGGTACACATTGGTTTTCTTCATTCTGGTAATCTTGTTTACCTATTTTTATACCGCTATAACGGTGAATCCCACCATGATGGCGGAAGACATGAAGAAAAATGGCGGATTTATACCGGGAATTAAACCGGGAAAGAAAACGGCAGAATATATCGACGGAATCATGTCAAAAATCACGCTTCCGGGTTCGATATTTTTGGGATTTGTAGCAATTCTTCCTACATTTGCATACCGTTGGCTGGGCGTAAATCAGGAGTTTGCATCATTTTACGGAGGTACCTCGTTGTTGATTCTCGTAGGAGTAGTGCTCGACACACTCCAACAGATTGAAAGCCACCTGTTACTCCGTCACTACGATGGTTTAATGAAAACGGGACGTTTGAAAGGACGCACACCGTCGTAGTATAAAAAAATCAGGCAAAAAAGGGTATTTTTTCAATTAAATAAAAAAGTATTATCTTTGCGCCCGTTTTCTATGCAGGTTCTTTAATAGAATGGATAATATAAAGACAGACGAGGAAATTGCGATAATGAGAGAGAATGCTCTCTTGGTATCAAGGACATTGGCAGAAGTTGCGAAATATATCGGACAGGGAGTATCTACTCTGGAACTCGATAAAGTGGCTGAACAATTTATTCGCGACAATGGCGCCGAACCCGGTTTCCTCGGCTATAACGGTTTCCCGAATACTCTTTGTATT
>JAITKY010000174.1 GCA_031278135.1 Prevotellaceae bacterium
TATACAAACCTGATTTTTCAATTCATTCTTTTCAATGATTCTTTTTACTTTGGTTCAGGTGTTGTAATCGCCAGAGTCTTTTCAGTATTCTGAATTTGTTTTAATTTGTGGAAAAAAGATATTCGGCGATTTGAATAGCGTTTAGCGCTGCACCTTTGCGTATCTGGTCGCTGACAGTCCAGAAAGCAAGTCCGTTAGTGTGCGTGTAGTCTTTTCGCAAACGTCCTACATATACATCGTCGCAACCGGCAAGATGAAACGGCATCGGATATTTTCCTTCGGACGGATTATCGAATAATGTCACTCCGGGAGCGGCTTCAAACGCCTGTCGCACATCGTCTAACGAAAGTGGAGATGTCGTTTCGCACCATATTGCTTCGGAATGAGCACGCATGACCGGCACGCGAATCGCTGTCGCACTGACCGATACGTCGGAATGCATTATTTTGCGTGTTTCGTTGTGCATTTTCATCTCTTCCTTAGTGTAGTCGTTATCCGTGAACACGTCTATTTGCGGAATTAGGTTGAATGCTAACTGGTATTTGAATTTTGTTATTGTCGGTTCCGTCCCGTTCAACACTTGCGACGACTGGATTTTCAACTCTTCCATAGCCGCTGCGCCCGCTCCACTCGCCGACTGATATGTGGCAATGTGAACGCGTTCGATATGCGACAGTTTCTCGATGGGATTCAACGCAACAACCATCTGTATTGTCGTACAGTTGGGATTCGAAATAATGTTGCGGGGACAATTTTTTGCATCTCCGGCATTTACTTCCGGGACAACTAAAGGCACATCGTCATCAAGACGGAACGCGCTTGAATTGTCGATCATCACTGTCCCGAATTTGGTGATGTCCGAAGCATATTCGCGTGATGTTCCTGCTCCGGCGGATGCAAGGGCAATATCGATTCCCTTAAAATCATCGTTATGCTTTAACTCTTTGACTTTGATTTTTTCGCCGCGAAAAACATATACCGCGCCTGTGCTACGCGCCGAACCAAACAAAACCAATTCATCTAATGGAAATTTACGTTCATCCAGCAGTTTCAGAAATTCCTGACCCACTGCTCCACTGACGCCAACTATTGCAATTTTCATATTTTCAAAAAAATAACTATATAATTACTATATCAATTTAACGGTGCAAATGTACAACAAAAATTTATTTCCGCCGGAAAAAAATAATTTTACAAAAAGCATAAAGATAAAAGAAAATCATTAACTTTGTGCAAAATTTTATTTTCGTTTTATTATGAATACGATACGTTTTTTTCTTATAAGTCTGACAGTTACGGTTGTGATGAGTTGTGCGGGACAGCCGGCATCGAAATTGAATGTGATGACTTTCAATATCAGATTAGATACTGCTGTTGACAGTTTAAACGCGTGGTCATATCGGAAGGAATTTGCTGCCGCCTGCATCGATTTTTACGAAACAGATATTGTTGGTTTGCAGGAAGTTTTGCATCATCAGTTGGAAGATCTGAAACATTATTTGCCCGGATACGAAGCCTTGGGCGTTGGACGGTTCGACGGGAAAACCAAAGGAGAATACAGCGCAATCATGTACAGGAAAGACCGTTTCGATGTATTGGAATCCGCAACTTTCTGGTTATCGGAAAATCCGGAGGCTGTCGGCGTAAAAGGCTGGGATGCAGCATGCGAACGTGTTGTAACATGGGGACATTTTAAAGACAGGCACACAGGCAAGGATTTTTACTTTGTCAATACTCATTTCGATCATATCGGACAGGTCGCCCGTCGTGAGAGCAGTAAACTTTTGCTGTCGAAATTGAAGGAAACAGTTAAGGACAAGCCTGTTATCGTTACGGGAGACTTCAACTCCGTTTCAACAAACGAAGCGATAAAGACTTTGACGGACAAGTCGAATCCCGAACATTTGTCGAACACTTATGATTTGTCGCCTTTGCGGTACGGTCCCGACTGGTCGTTTCATGGTTTTGGCAAAGTTCCTTTGGCAAAACGTGGGATTATTGATTACATTTTTATACGCGGCAATATAAAAACAAGCCGGCACGGAATCATTTATGATGTAAAAGACAACGGTTTGTATCTTTCGGACCATAATCCGGTATTATGTACGCTTATTGTTGAATAACAGCAAGTATCGCTATTGATAAAAGAAAAGAAATGAGACGAATCGTAAAATTCGCTTTTTCTTATAATTCAAGAGGAAAAAGATAATACAGGAGAAATGTCAACTGGATACTTCCGGGCGGCAGTCAGCTTGCAGAGTTCATTTATGGAAGAGTGGAAATACCTCATTGACATTCTATTTCAACCCTTTATCAGATTTAATCCCTCCTGTTTTATGATGCAAAGGTAATACTAAAAATTATATCTGCATAAATTTTCAGTCTTTTTTACTACCTTTTTTTACTTTCATCCTTATTCCTTCTCATTATTAAATATCAACTCTAAAACAATCTAAAAAGAAATATGTTTAACACGAAATTATCGATTTAAAATCTTAAAAAATTTGTTGGTTATAAAAAAATGTTATTACCTTTGTAAAAAATATTATTCTATTAACATTAATATAGAAATTTTTGATTATGAGAGATCTAAAGATGTTTATTGACGGCAAATTTGCCGAAAACACGTCAGGAAAATGGATTGATGTGTTGAATCCTTCGACCGAAGAAGTGATATCGCGTATGCCTGAGGGTACGGCGGACGACGCTAAAACAGCGATTGATGCGGCAGCAAAAGCGCAAAAAGACTGGGAAAAAACTCCCGCAGTCGAAAGAGCATCCTATCTGCTTAAAATCGCAGCAGGCATCCGTACAAGAGAGAAGGAACTTACCGATATCATTGTCAGTGAAGGAGGTAAGGTGCAAGGACTGGCTAATGTCGAAGTCCTGTTTACTGCCGATTACCTTGAGTATATGGCAGGCTGGGCGCGTCGTTACGAAGGCGAAATCATTCAGAGCGACCGTCCTAACGAAAGTATTTTTCTGTTTAAAAAAGCAATTGGCGTAACTACTGGAATTCTGCCATGGAATTTTCCATTCTTCCTGATTGCGCGTAAAGCCGCTCCCGCTTTGGTGACAGGTAACACTATCGTGATTAAACCCA
The DNA here is from genome assembly GCA_031278135.1 of Prevotellaceae bacterium. Taxonomy (GTDB): domain Bacteria; phylum Bacteroidota; class Bacteroidia; order Bacteroidales; family UBA932; genus JAIRLF01. The sequence goes on from JAITKY010000174.1 coordinate 3,104, forward strand.
GCCAGTTGACGCCCGAAAACGCATACGTCTTCGCTCAAGTTGTCGAAGAAAGCGGCTTGCCGGCAGGAGTGTTCAATTTAGTGATGGGCAAAGGATCTGTTATCGGACAGGAACTTGCTTCGAACCCGAAAGTCGGAATGGTCAGCCTTACCGGAAGTGTTGCCGCCGGACAGCAAACGATGGCCGCCGCTGCTCCGAATATCACCAAAGTTTCGTTGGAACTCGGAGGAAAAGCTCCTGCAATCGTATTTGAGGATGCCGACCTCGATTTGGCAGTTAAGTCGATCATCGCTTCTCGCGTCATCAATACGGGACAGGTGTGCAACTGCGCCGAACGGGTGTATGTACATTCCAAAGTGAAAGATACTTTTATCGAAAAACTGATCGAAGGTCTGAAAAAAGTGAAAACAGGCAATCCAGCCGAAATTAAGGATTTGGATATGGGTCCGCTTATCGAAGCCAACGCATTGAAATCGGTAGAAGAGAAGGTTGCCAAGGCTGTTCAGCAGGGAGCAAAATTGGTTTATGGAGGTAAACGTATCGGCGATAAGGGATATTTCTTTGAACCGACTGTTCTGGTTGATGCTACGCAAAAAATGGATATCATCCAGGAAGAAACATTCGGTCCGGTGTTGCCAATCGTCGAATTTAACTGCGTAAACGAGGTTATCGAATGGGCTAACGATTGCGAGTATGGTCTCACTTCGTCAATCTACACTCAAAATCTGGATTTGGCATTCAAATTAATTCGTTCTTTGAAGTTCGGTGAAACGTATGTGAATCGCGAAAATTTCGAAGCAATGCAGGGATTCCATGCCGGATGGCGTAAATCGGGAATCGGCGGCGCTGACGGAAAACATGGCTTGGAAGAATATCTCCAAACTCATGTGGTTTACCTTGAAACACAGGGATAAGTTTTGCAGATTTTATTACTTTGGTTTTTTATTGATTAATATTGAGAAGGGGCGATCCGAAAACGACGCCCCCTTTTTTGTCGAACAAGCGCTGATTAAAAACGAAATATTGTCCACAAAAAATATTATTCACAGAAAAATCAAATCTGTGTAAATCTGAGTCATTTGTGAATAATGATCCTTTCCTCGTACTTTTGATTTCTCAGCCACGGTTCGAATCCGGCTTCCCGTATAGCGTTTTGGATTCCGGAGGCATCGAATCTGTTGGACGCTCCTGCCGACGAAACTACATTTTCCTCTATCATGATTGAGCCGAAATCGTTTACTCCTGAATGTAAACATATCTGCGCCGTATCTTTACCGACAGTCAGCCATGACGCCTGTATATTGTTGATATTGACCAGTGCTATCCGGCTTATGGCAATCATTCTGACGTATTCGGACGAGGATACGGGTTTGATAACATATTGTTGCGCCATGCGTGTACCAAGCGACTGCACTGTCCAGCAAATAAACGCAAGAAAGCCATACGTTCCAGCCGGTCGCCGGTCGTGTAAATCTCTAATCAGCAGCAGATGTTCGATTCTTTCGGATACCGTTTCGATATGACCGAACATCATAGTCGCCGAAGCAGGCAAATTCAGCACATGAGCCTCGTGCATAACGTCTAACCATGCTTTAACACCGGGTTTGCCTGGCGACAGTTGTTTCCTGACTCTGTCGCTTAATATTTCGGCTCCGGCACCCGGCAAACTGTCTAATCCCGCCTCGATCAACTTTTCCAGAACAAAACGGTAACTTTGTTTTTCCAACCGTGCAATATGCGCAATCTCAGGAGGTCCCAAAGCATGAAGTTTCAATCCGGGATATTTTGATTTCAGTTCCCTGAACAGCGAACAGTAAAATTCCAAACCGTATTTCGGATGCAGTCCGCCCTGTAACAGCAATTGATCACCTCCTTTACGAAACAGATCTTCAATCTTTTCAGAATATCCGGCTATGGTAGTCGTGTAACTTTTGTCCGATTCGCCAAGCCTGCACGAAAAATTGCAAAAACTGCATCCTGCAATACAGACATTGGTGATATTCACATTCCTGTCGATTTGCCAACTGACTTTGTCGCCCGGATG
>JAITKY010000204.1 GCA_031278135.1 Prevotellaceae bacterium
ACGTATATCTCGCCGATTCGGCTTACGCCCTGAAAATGGCCGAAGATAAATTCAATAAAATCAAATTCCATTTCACTTCAGAAATGACGTCTGTGAGTTATGAGTGATGAGGCTGAACCGGACTGTTTCGTACCGAAACCAGAAACGAAATGATACTTTTAGTAGACAATAGAAGATATTTATACAGGATTATATATAGAAGAAAAATAAAATCTACAGTCCAAAATTCGAAATTGTTTTTATCATTCCTTTGATAAGAGTTCCAAGTTCGTCTTTAGTAATAATATAAGGCGGCATTGTGTATATCAGTTTTCCGAATGGACGTATCCAGACGCCGTTTTCGACAAAGAGTGGCTGTATTTTTTTCAGATCGACATTCTCTTTGACTTCGATAACACCGATTGCGCCTAATACTCTGACATCTACTACCGAACTTATCTCCCGTGCCGCTTGAAGTTCTGTTTTCAACTGCGTTTCGATTTCGCCGATTTTTGCGAGTATATGATTGTCTGTCACGAGTTCCAGACTTGCATAGGCTACCGCACAGGCTAAAGGATTGCCCATAAATGTTGGTCCGTGCATGAATACATAAGGTGAAGCCGATGAAATTGTTTCGGCGACATGCACTGTAGTCAGCGTCGCAGCAAGAGTCATGTACCCGCCAGTCAATGCTTTACCCACGCACATAATATCGGGAGAGATCGACGTCCGTTCGCAGGCGAACATCGTCCCTGAGCGTCCGAAACCTGTTGCTATTTCGTCGGCAATGAGTAGGATATCATATTGAGTACACAGTTGTCGCAACCGTTTCAGATACTCCGGATGATAAAAACGCATCCCTCCAGCGCCTTGCACAATCGGCTCGATGATGAACGCCGCTATTTCGTTGTGATGTTCAACGATAATGTTTTCGGCACTACGGATGTCCTCCTCATCCCATGTTTCGCCGAAAGGAATCGCCGGCATATCTGCAAAAAACTGTTTTGGCAGGCAATTTTCAAAAATAGAATGCATTCCGGTGATGGGGTCGCACACCGACATGGCATGCCAAGTGTCGCCATGATAGCCCGAACGTACTGTTGCAAACCGGCATTTACCCGGTTTTCCGAGCGCGTGAAAATACTGTATCGCCATTTTCATCGACACCTCGACAGCTACCGAACCGGAATCGCAAAAAAACACATGCTGAATATCCGCCGGCGTCATATCTACAAGTTTTTGAGCGAGTTTGATTGCCGGCTCATGCGTCAGCCCTCCGAACATGACGTGGCTCATTTTCTCCTGCTGTTTCCTGATAGCCTCATTGAGGTACGGATGATTATACCCGTGAATCGCAGCCCACCACGACGACATCCCGTCGATAATTCTGCGTCCTCCCGACAAATTGAGATACACGCCATTAGCCGATTCAACCATAAAACATGGCAAAGGATTAACTGCCGACGTATAGGGATGCCAAATGTGTCGTGTATCGAACTCCAGCAATGTGTCTGTCTCATTATTTTTCATGCTTGCAGAATAAAGATACATGGTTTTTTGTTAATATCGGGAATATTGTTTTTCCATTCTTTGACTTGCTGTGTTTGAATAAATTCGTCGAGGGCGCTTATGTCGCAAGCCACGCATATCGATGTGTTGGGAGAGCAGGTATTCAATATGGTATCGAAAATTTTGGCGCTACGGTATGGCGTTTCGATGAATATTTTGCTTTGATTTTCCTGTCGTGACTGCTGTTCAAGTTTCCGGATGGCTTTAATCAAATCGGGGGTTTTGGCGGGAAGATAGCCTTCGAACGAAAATTTTTCGCCCGAAAGCCCGGATGCCGCCAATGCCAGAAATATCGAAGAGGGTCCAACCAACGGAACAACTGTCACACCGTTAGAATGAGCCATCCGGACTAATTCTTCGCCCGGATCGGCAATACACGGCATTCCGGCATCCGAAAGTAAGCCGAGGTCGTGACCCTGAAAAACAGGATTCAATAACGAAAAAATCGTTTTTATATCAGTGTGTTCATTGAATAACGAAAAACTCAATTCGTCGATGGGAGTATCAATTTTCAATCGGGAAATATAGCGCCGCGCCGTACGCAAATCTTCGACTACAAAATATTTGAGACCGTTGATGATATCTCGCACTCTTGCAGGAAGATAACCATTAATGTCGGAATTGCTTAACGGCGTCGGAATGAGATATAATCTACCCTTGTTCATGATTCTACAATTCCCGTAAAATTTCAACGCTACTCGGCAACGCCCAATATTTCAATACATTTATCGGCATCGACTTTGACGAGTTTATACGTCGAAGTCATAACCGCATTGTCTTTTAAATAATGATTTAACGGTAAATCGTCTATCGCAGCCCATCTTTTTATTTCGGGATGGACCTTAATATATTCCAGAATTTCAATACAGCGAGATTCATATATATCTTTATACTCATCTTTTGTACGTAACTTTTTACACGTTTCGTAATCAAAATCGGGAGTATAATCGATCACATAATCAGCCATATCATAAATACGGAAAAAATTTTGCAGGCAACTGATAGGTTTCGATTGTCTCCAATCGCTGGAAATAACGATTTTTGCTCCTGTTGTATCCAGGATTCTCCTCAGTTCACGCAACGATTCTTCATCCCAATCGTAATATACCGCTGCTACATCGTACTTAAAATAAGGGGAATAGTCGATACCATATTTGTCGAACAATTCTTTATACAACTTATCCATTTCGTCGATGTGTTTAAATCTCTTCTGCGAACTATCTGGTTGCAGAACGCCGTCAATATCCAAAAAAAGTACTTTTTCTGCCATTATTTTATCTTTTAAATTATTAATTATTATCCTTTTGCGGGTACAAATCGTCCCACCACGATGTATCGTCTTTCAGCCATTTTGCGAACCATGCGTATATCGAATTGTTCCATTCCAAACGGCGGTTATACGTTGCTATACCGTGGTTTTCGCCTTTCACCCTTATAAATTCGACCGGACGACCGAGAATTTTCAGTGCCGTGTACATCTGGAAACTTTCGCCAACCGGAACATTTGTATCTTCAAGACCGTGAAGCAATAACAGTGGTGTTTTTATCTTGTCGGCATTGAAAAGCGGACTTTGTTCCACGTACAGTTCCCTGTTGTTCCACGGGTAACTGTCGGCGCTTGCGGCTGCGCTGTACGCATAGCCCCAATATCCTTCACCCCAATAACTTGACAGTGCGCTTATTCCCGCATGCGACACCGCCGCCGCAAAAATATCGGTAACAGTTTGCAGATACATCGTCATGAAACCGCCGTAAGACGCTCCGATACAGCCGATTTTCTTTTCGTTGACAAACGAATGTTCAGATGTGAATTTCTTAACGCCTTCGATGATATCTTCAGCCGTCCGTTTACCCCAGGCATTAACGTGCCGTGCCGAAAATTCCTGTCCGAAACCTGTTGTTCCGCTCGGCTGGATGACGTAAACAACGTAATCCATAGACGCATAGACGTGCATTGGATACGGATGATCCAACGTTCGTGCGGTAGGCGATGTCCCTCCGTAATAGTAAACAATCATTGGGTATTTCGTTGAAGGATTGAAGTTTGGAGGAAGATAATACCGTCCTTTTATTTCCGTTCCGTCGGAGGAAGTAAAACTCCAATCACGGACCTCGCCCAAAGTAATACGTTCAAAACGCTCTTTTGAAGGGTCGCTGACAAGGTTCGATTTGGCGGTTTTCAAGTCATACGTGTAGGCTTTTGTGCTGTTTGACGAACTCAAACCTGCGTATATCGCTGTTGTTCCGTTTTTTGCAACGTTGAAAGACCTGATAACATCTTCTGCCAGATTCAATTTGTTAAAAGTTTTTTTCACGAGACTGTATTTATATACGTTTTCGTAATCAGCCTCAACAACAGATAGATATATTTCATCATTGGAATGCCAGAACGTGTGATTGATCGCAGGGTCGAATTTTTTCGAGACGGCGTCAATCTTTTTTGTAGCGATATCCATTATAAATATCTGATTGTCATAACTATTGGCGATTACGCCCGAAGGTACGTCGAGCCCGATTCCTCCAAATGCTTCGGGCGCTCCGTGGATAAGAATCTTTTTACCGTCGGGCGAAAAATTTGCATGACCGGCATATTTTTCGTCTTTCCACAGAGTGTCGGTGATTTTCAACGCTTTGACATCCAAAAGAAACAGTGACGATTTGCGGAACGGTCGTTCCGTGATATTTTCTTCGCCGGTCGAAAACAGCAGGTAACGGGAATCACGACTGATGTCATGCACTGAAGTAGAGTGTTTTCCGTATGTCAGTCGTTGTTTTGTCCCGGTTTCGAGATTGTAGAGATACAGGAAATGTTTGTCGAAATATCCATCCTGTCTGTCCGACGGCGATTTGAGGATAAGCAAATCGCCCTTACGTTCGTCATACGATTCTTTTTCAGTGTATAACAGTTGCAGCTCGTCGGGCATGATCCGGAAATTACCTTTCGGAACGTTTTCTGCTACAATGGTTTCCGCCATTGTTTCGGGGTTTACGCTTATCAAAGAATTGTTTTCGCCTCGTTGAGCGACGTAATAAAGTTTGCTCGATACTGGCATCCACGACAATTGTTTGTCGAAAGATATTCTGCTACCTGTCAGGATGTTATACAGTTCGGAATAACCGTTCGGCGATCCTCCTTCGACTACGTTCGAATATCTTAATATAGCGTAACGTCCGTCGGGCGAGATACTTCCGGCGTTAACTCTGACGCCTTCGACGATATCGTTGATTCGTATCAGCCGTTTGTCGCCATATTCGGACAAAACCACCAAACTGTCAGATGATTCTACTGTAATTTGAAGAGATTCATCTCTCTCCCAGCCTTTCTCTTGTGGGGAAGGACTGGGAGAGGTCAAATATTTCACAGCAAACTCTACAGTTCCCGGATTAACGGTCATTTCTTTTTCGGCTTTTTGAGCATGTTTAAGACTGTCTTCTACAGAGGTTTTCGACGATTCTTTTTTATTTGCGACATACAGTTCCAGCATTCCGGGAGCGGTAACGCTGACTTTCAATTTCGCATGTTTGTTCACATTGACATTGAACGAAAAAAAACGCAATTCGTTATTTTCTTTCGCTTTCGGAAAAAATATTACGCCCGACGAATCGGCTACCAATTCTTCCTTAAAATCTGTGTTTTTGACAAGAAATGTTGTTTCGAGCAAGTGTTTTGTTTCAAATTTTTCGCCTTTGAAATTTGTACTGTCAACCATAAAAGGATTGTTTACGACAACAGGATATGTTGCTTTTACTTTTGTGATATTCAATTTGTTCTGAGAAACGGAACTCCCCCATACGAATATGCAAAAGGCAAGAATAGATAATTTTATTTTCATACTAACCACAATTTTACTTTAATAAATAATTGTGCAAATATACAATTTTTATTTTGATACGAACAAAAAGCAGTATATTTGTGCCGGTCGATTATTTTAAAAATGGATATAGAATGCAAAGAGAAACAATCACTTCGTTACAGAATGCCAGAATAAAAAATGTTGTTGTTCTTCGTGAAAAATCGCGAGAACGCTCTAAACAAATGTTGTTTTCTGTTGAAGGTAAACGCGAAATAAATATGGCCATTGTGGGCGGCTACGAAATTGATTCATTATTTATTTGTCCGGAATTTTGCGAACAGTACAGTTTTCGTGCAAAAAATGTTTATGAAGTGACCCGTAAAGTCTTCGAAAAAATCGCCTGTCGTGAAGAATCCGATGGCTATCTGGCATTGATGAAAATGAAATCCAACTCGTTACACGACATCAGCATCTCCAGCGCTCCGTTTATAATTGTCCTCGAATCTGTCGAAAAACCCGGCAACCTTGGTGCAATACTCCGGACAGCCGACGCCGCAAATGTCGATGCTGTAATAGTTTGCGACCCTAAAAGCGACCTTTTTAATCCGAATGTAATCCGTTCAAGTCTTGGTTGTGTTTTCACGGTCAATACCGCCGTGTGTTCTTCCGAAAAGGCTTGCGAATGGCTGAAAAAAAACAATATCAGCATCTACGCCGCAGAACTTGAATCGTCGCAATGGTATTACGATGAAGATTATACTAAAAAATCTGCCATCGTAATGGGCGCCGAATCAACAGGTCTTAGCAACTTCTGGCTCAACAATGCAAACAAACGTATCAAAATCCCAATGAGAGGCAAGGTGGATTCGTTAAATGTATCCGTCTCTACAGCAATAATAACTTTCGAAGCAATGAGACAAAGAACAATGAATGAACAATGAAATCATATCCGGTATTCCGCAAAACACCGACATGCGGTTGTGAAAATATTGCCTTTCAGGCTCTACGAGATGCAGATGAGATTGTTGCAAAATATGAAGTATCTGAATGGTTACTTTTTTTCTTTAAAAAAAGTCGGTAAAATCGTGTTTGCCTTCGAAATATGTTAATTCTGTCAAACACACAATCGACCTTATTTTATTTTGATCGGCGTAAAGCCAGATAATACCCCAGATTTATCAGGAAATTGTGCAAAAGATTTACTCTGGATACATTCATTCGTTTTATGAATGAAGGCAGAGAGTAGAATTTCAGAACTCCTGACTTGGCGCAGATTACACTGTCGCAATTTTAAGATGTCAAATAATACAACGTGCTGATTATTAAAAATAAAATTAAACATTACTGTATTCCCGACATTATTTT
>JAITKY010000278.1 GCA_031278135.1 Prevotellaceae bacterium
CGAGGCGAACAAAAAACGACAGACGCATTTTCCAGTCCGGCGACAAAGTGCGGTTTCAACAGGATATTCTTGAATCCTGGCTGTTTGGGGTCGGGATGGATTCCGCCTAATGCTTTATAAAACCATGCGCTTGCTTCGCCAAACATGATGTGGTTCAACGATGCTTCGCGTGCTTCGCCGATAGCAGGCCATGCTTCGTATAGAGTGGTCGCCTTGTCTTTTACAATCCAGTATCCCAGCGAAGGATACGTTTCCTGTGCTGCAACGGTGTATGCCAGATCGGCATATCCATTCTCGCTCAATGCGTGGAAAATGGATTTTGTACCCAGCAGACCGACATTCAAATGGCTGCTGTCCGTTTCTATAACCCGTTTGGCAAGGTTGGCGGCGACTTTTTCGCGCAGTTCGTTGGGCACGAGTCCCCAAAGCAAGGCTGTACTCATTTCTGTCTGATAGCCATGTCCATAGACGGCTGTTTCACGGTTGAGATATTCGCGGTTGAAGGCGGATTTGATTTTTTCCATTAGTGCGGAATATTTGGCATGGTCGTCTGCTTTACCGAAAAGTTCGGCGGCACGGGCAAGAATGGAGACTACGCGATAATAATAGACTGTAGATGTATATTTCTGTGGCGTTTGCGCCTTTATAGGCACCCAGTCGCCCAGTCCCCAGTCGCACAGTCCGTCGGGAGATTTTTCGGCGGCGCGGTCAACGTAAAGTTTGATGTTGTCATACATGTCGGCAAGCAGTTTGCTGTCGCCGTAAAACTCATACACTGCCCATGGGATGATTGCAACGCTTCCTGTCCAGTCGGGGCCGGTAGCCCAGTCCATTCCCCATCCACTTGTGGGAATGATGTTTGGCAACAGTCCGTTTGGTTGCTGTTCGTCGCGATGATCGGCAAGCCATTTTTCATAGACGGTGATGCCGTCGAAATTGTAGAGTCCCAGGTCAACGGCGTAGTTGGCATCGCCCGTCCATCCATTTTTTTCGCGGTGAGGGCAGTCCGTTGGATAGCCGAACATGTTGGAGAGATAGGAATTGTTTGCTGCAAACCAGATTTTGTTGATGGTCGGATTAGAAGTTTCGACATGTCCAACCGGCGGCAAATCGCTGTGCATAAACCATCCTTCAAGGGATACGGCGGTCAGTTCGACAGGTTTGTCCGAAGTAACCTCAACATATTGGAAGCCTTTGTAGTTGAATCGCGGCATAAATTCTTCCTCGTCCCCGCCTTTCAGGATGTAAATGTCGGTCGAAAACGGGTCAGAGTCATCGATAGGGCGGTAATGTTCTGCTATATTGCGGATATCGATGCTGTCGCCCGGGCGGAGGATTTCGGAGTGAACAAGGCGGATTTCCGTACCGGCTTCTCCTTTGACAAGCAACCGGCTTACTCCGGAAATGTTCCGTCCCAAGTCAAAAATATAGCGACGGTCGCCGATTTTTTTGAAGTTTTTTACCGGTATTTTTTCCACATTGCGGATGGGATGCAGTTGCTGCGCGACGATATTCTGCGAAGGCGCCAAGCGGTAAATGGCGTTTTTCCACTTGGAATCGTCAAATCCGACAGTGTTCCATCCCGGCTGTTCCCTACGGGCGTCGTAGTGTTCTCCCGTATAGATGCTGTTGAAAATGATGGGGCTGAGATTTGTTTTCCAATTTCTTTCCGATTTGATTGTTTCCACCGAACCGTCGTCGTATGTAATCCGCAAATCCATACAAAACGCTGGACGGTTGCGCCAGGGCGCCTGATGAAAATACCATACGGCGACGGATTGCAGGTTGTACCAACCATTCCCCAACAAGACGCCGATGGCATTTTTGCCGTTTTGCAACTCTTGGGTGACATCGTAAGTGACATACAGGTTCCGCTTGTCGAAATGCGTAAACATCGGGTCGAGGCGATGATCTCCGATTTGTTTACCGTTGATGTACAGTTCGTACAATCCGGCGGCGGCAATGTATGCGCGTGCCGATTTGACGGTCTTTGCCGTTTGAAACTCTTTCCGGAAATACGGCGCCGGCTTAATATTGATACTGTTACCGCCAAAATGTTCGTCGCTGATCCAGTAACCTTTCCAGTTCGACATACTCATCATGCCGGTCTCGAACGAAGCGACAACAGGTGCAGATTCCACTCCGTCTTTGTCCCAAATTGTGACGCTCCAGAAATACCGTGTGAACGGCAAAAGTTCTTCTCCGGCGTATGATATCAACATCTTATCGGAAACGACTTTCCGCGTATCCCAGACATCACTGTGTCCATTTGCCGTTTCGACGGAATCAATTCCGACGACAACCCGATACGCTGTTTGCAAAGCGCCATGCCGCAAGTCGTTTAACTGCCACGACAGACGCGGCGTTGGCGTATCGATTCCCAATGGATTAACCAAATATTCACATCGAAGATTTTCCGGAACAGATTGGGCAAATAGCGTCGCCGATACGGATACGGCATACATAATCATCAAAAAAAATACAGTCTTTTTCATTCTTTTACTTGTTATATTCATTAAAATCAGTATATTTACGGATACCATACATGGTTTTCCCGAATACAAATGTAATAAAAAAGTATGTAACAGAAACAGGGCGAATTCCAAAATGTCGCATTGTTCGTTGATTCGACTTGTCTGTCCTTATTGATTAACCGAAATTTCGTTACAATAGCATAGAGCAACACTTTGCGCAGTCAGAACATAAAGAAATTCTTGGCATTATAGTACGACACGTTTTCGACTATCTGAGCCAAAAACGGCAATTCCGATTCGGGTAACAGAGCCTGTTCAACGTCGACGCCAATCAGGTTGCACAGAATCCGGCGGAAATATTCGTGTCGTGTGTATGAGACAAAACTGCGCGAATCGGTCAGCATTCCTACAAACCGGCTCAGCAAACCGAGATTCGACAGTGTATTTAGCTGCGCTTCCATACCCGATTTTTGGTCGAGAAACCACCAGCCCGAACCGAACTGCATCTTTCCGGCGACCGAGCCATCCTGAAAATTTCCCAGTGTAGTAGCGACAAGTTCGTTATCGCGCGGATTGAGGTTATATACAATCGTTTTCGTCAATTTGTTGTCGATATCAAGCCGGTCGAAGAATCGCACCATTGATTTTGCTACCGTTGGGTCGCTCATCGAGTCGAATCCGGTGTCGGGACCTGCTGTTCTGAAAAACCGCGTGTTGTTGTTCCTGATAACTCCGTAATGAAACTGTTGCGTCCAGCCTTTTTCCCAATCCATGATTGCACCTTCGTACAAAATCGCCGACTTGTATTTCGCCATTTCCGACGTGGTTAGCGATTTACCGCCATATACTTTATTATATATAGCGTTGATTTCGGATTGAGTAAAGTCTTCGGCATAAAACTCCTCGAACCCGTGATCGGACAGTTTGCAGCCCACACTTGCGAAAAAGTCGTGTCGTTTACGCAATGCCTCAATCATATCGGTGAAACTGCTGATAGATACTCCCGAAACTTCGGAAAGTTTTTCTACATAAGTGCGGAAGTTTGCCGGGTTTTCCACTGCCATTGCCTTATCAGGACGCCATGTCGGCAATGTCTTTATCGGAAATCCCTCGTTTTTTAGAGCGATGTGATGTATAAGCGAATCGACGGGGTCGTCGGTGGTGCAAACTGTTTCGACCCTGAACCGTTCCATTAGCCGGCGTGCCGAAAACTCCGGTGTACGCAGTTTTTCCGAACATTCGTCGAAGATTTCTTTTGCCGTTTCCGGTTTCAGGAGTTTTGTAATTCCGAATGTCGCTTTTAGTTCGAGATGTGTCCAATGGTATAGCGGATTACGCATTGTGTATGGCACGGTCTCCGCCCATTTTTCGAATTTTTCCCAATAACTTGCTTCTTTTCCAGTGATATATCGTTCGCTGATTCCGTTTGTACGCATGGCACGCCATTTGTAATGATCCTCGGCGAGCCAGAGTTCGCCGAGGTTGTCGAATCTGTAATCTTCGGCAATCAGTCGCGTGTCGAGATGACAGTGATAATCAATTATCGGCAAATGTTTTGCATGTTCGTGATACAGTTTTTGAGCGGTATCGGTCTGCAAAATAAAATTGCTGTCTAAAAACTGTTTCATTTGAATAATGTTTTAGCAATACCTAATTCCAAACCTCTCAGTTCGGCAAGACCTCTCAAACGTCCTATGCACGAATATCCGGGATTTGTTTTTTTGTGCAGATCGTCAATCATCTGATGACCGTGGTCAGGGCGAAGCGGGATTGCGGTTTTTCGCTGCTGCTGAATTTCGAGCAATCCTTTCATCACTCCGTACATGTCTACATCGCCTTCCAAATGATTTGCTTCGTGGAAATTACCTTTTTCGTCACGCTGAGTGGATCGCAGATGAACGAAATACACACGGTCGCCGAGCCGTTTGATCATATTTGGCAAATCGTTGTCAGCCCTCACACCGAAAGAGCCTGTACAGAAGCATAATCCATTCGATTTGTTGGGCACTGCTTCAACTAATTTCAAGAAATCACGTTCGGTACTGAGAATACGCGGCAAACCGAGAATAGGGTAGGGGGGATCGTCGGGATGAATTGCCAGAACAGCTCCAACTTTGTCGGCAACAGGCGCAATTTCGGACACAAACTCTATCAGGTTTTTTCTTAACCTGTCGGCATCAATGTATTTGTATCTGTCTAATTGGATTTGAAATTCTTCGAGCGTAAAACTTTCTTCGGCTCCCGGCAACCCTGCTATCATGTTATGAACCAGAAGGTTTTTATCGTCTTCGCTCATTTGTTCGTAACGTTCCTTTGCTATTGCGATGTCTTCGGCAGAGTAAGTTTGCTTTGCTCCGGGACGTTTCAGGATGAACAGTTCGAATGCCATAAATGCAGCGCGTTCAAAACGTAACGCCTTCGATCCGTCGGGCATGACGTATGCCAAATCGGTACGCGTCCAGTCCAGCACGGGCATGAAATTGTAAGTGATAATGTTGATGCCGCATTTTGCAAGATTACGTATGCTTTCCTTATAGTTTTCGATGTATTGTTTATAGTCGCCTTCCTGAGTCTTAATGTGTTCGTGTACAGGAATACTTTCGACAACCGACCATTTTATACCGCTGTCTTCTATCAGTTTTTTCCGTTTCATGATTTCGTCTACAGTCCAGATATCGCCGTTTTTGATGTGATGCAGAGCGTTTACTATTCCTGTTGCGCCAGCCTGTTTGATATCCTGTAACGACACAGGGTCGCCGGGTCCGTACCAACGCCATGTTTTTTCGCTTAATATCATATTCTTATTCTTTAAATAAATAAATAATTAATCAAATTGAAAATGAATCGAACCCTCCGTCGATTACGAGTATGATTCCCGAAACGAATTTCGAAGCGTCGCTTATCAGATAGTGCAATGAACCTAATAGTTCATCGGCATCGCCGAAACGGTTGAAAGGCGTATGAGCGAGTATCGTTTTAGCTCGTTCGGTGTACGAGCCGTCGGGATTTGTCAGCAATGTTCTGTTTTGTTCGGTGATGAAAAATCCAGGCGCTAAGGCGTTTACGCGGAATTTTTCACCGAATTTCAGAGCGAGTTCTCCTGCCATGTATTTAGTGAAGTTGGCGACAGCGGCTTTAGCAGCTCCGTATCCGGCGACGCGCGTCAATGGGCGCAGGGCGGATTCGGATGCGATGTTAATGATGTTTCCAGCGCCGTTTTCGACCATTGCCTTCGCAAACACCATAGTCGGTAAAACCGTTCCGAACAGGTTTAAATCAACGACTTTTTTGAAAGCGTCGATTTCGAGGTCGAATACTGTTTTATCCGTAGCGATAGTTGCGCCGGGCATGTTTCCTCCGGCAGTGTTTACGAGGACGTCGATTTTCCCATACGTCTTAACTATCTCGTTTCTGTTGCGTTCGAGTATTTCTTTGTCCAGAACATTAGTGGTAAGAAACAAACTCTCTCCGCCGTTCGATTTTATTTCGTCAACAAGTGCTTTTCCCTTCTCTTCCGCCATGTCGAGAATCACAATTTTCGCTCCCTGTTTCGCTAAATAACGCGACATCTCGGAGCCTAAAACCCCACAACCTCCGGTAATTAATATTACCTTTTCTTCGATACAAAATAAATTTTCGTTCATGATCATTACAATTTATATTTATGTAATCTTTTATATTCCAATATATTATCTAATTATTTACTTATATTCCAATATATTTTAGACGCCCCAAAGATACGATTTTATTTTAGATTGTTGATTTATAATTGGGTGTACGACAAAAATCAAAAAGATGATAAAATCGTGTTTGCTATTTTTGGGTAAGAAACTCTGAAAATTATA
>JAITKY010000073.1 GCA_031278135.1 Prevotellaceae bacterium
AGCTACAACAAATAAAAAAGAAGAATTATGGAAACAATTCGATTATTAATATTTTTCACACGAATGAGTTTTTTTGTACTTTTGCAGTTGATTTAATAAAAAACGATTATGGATATTAAAGACGATTCAAAAAAAGATGTATTATGTCTCCATTTAAAATTGGGGGACAAAGAAATTTCCTTCAGGTGCAAGGGAAGTGATGAAGCCGCTGTTCGGCAGGCTGCAATACGATACAACGAGGTTTATTCTCAATATTCGGAGCATTACAACAATAATATCGCCGAAGACGACTTATTGCGTATAACGGGTTTTCATTTTGCATATCAATTGTTAATACAATCAAATAAATGGATATGAAAACATTTCATTTACTAATATTTGTTACCGTGATACTGATTTCATTCGGCGGCTGTAAAAACAAGGCAAAGAACAGCGGAACCATTCATTCGGAAGAATTGTACAACAAAGAAACAGGATTTGGGTGGTGAATGAGAAAAAACAAACAGCAATGCGACTTTGTATTTTGAACTGTTTCATGACATTATCGGGCTTCAAAAGACGGTTTCAATTGATTTAGCATACTGAAGTAAGAATCGATTTGTTGTTGCGATAATCGGGAAGTAAAGACTTCGGGAGTTTTCGCGTATATTGTTTCCATTTTCAGGAGCAGACGATAGAGCGCTTCGTAATCTTTGTTCTGCGAATAGATCTCGGCAAGTTGAGCATAAGGCAAAGCATACGTCGGAAATTTCGACACTGACGATTCGTATATCCCTACTGCTTCGTTGATTTTGCCTTCCCGAATCAAAACATTTGCATAATTGTATCCTGTACGGGGATCATTCTGGTGACGCAGATAAGCCATTTTTTCCCAATACAAACTTTTTTCTTTCAAATCATTCGACGAAAATATTGCGCCGAGCATTGATTCGTTGCTGAATGAACGGCGATAGTAACTTGCCGGATCTTTTTCGAACGCCTTTTCGACCCAGCCGATTGATTTATCGGTGGCATTTGTTACTATCCAGAATGAACTGTGCAGTACGGCAAAAACTGCCATTATGCAAACTCCGTACCGTATGTTTTTCACGACTTTTTGCCTGTACAGATCCAAAATCAGAAACGCTGCCGTAAGATTTGTTGTTATTGCCCCAAACGAATATATATCCCAGTCGCCACTTCCGCGCCATAAATCGACAACAAACAAAAATCCCGTCGCCGAACACGAGGCTATACATAAAAACCAGTGCATGACCGTAAATTTCACATTTCGATGGAATGCATAAAACAGTAACAGCCCGACCCATATCACAAATACAAATCCTCCGCCGAGTAGTTGCGCATTAATAAATTCCTTGTAATGAGCCGTCGAAAACATGATCATCATATTTTTTTCGCCAGGCGAAAAAGGTAACATCATCGGCAATGCAATCCGTACAAACACGTATGATACAGCGACGATTGAAAGAATCGAAAGCGCTATCAAAGTATTTTTTTTCCTGAAAAACGAATGTTTCCGGAGAACACTGTGATAAAACAAAAAAGCAAGCGAAGGCAACATGAAGGCAAGCATTAAATGTGCAGCGATGCCTGCCGCTATCACGACAATTGGAAAAATGATATTCGCTTTTTTCTGCAAATGCAATACGGACAAGTATAAATACAGTTGCAACAAAAATAAATCCATAGCATACGTTTCAGAATATCCGCAAAACTGCATCAGCGCTGCCAGCGACAGTGTCGAAATCGCAACACAGGCAATCTTTTGCCGGATATTTTTTCCGATAACATCGGCTGTCAGCAGCGAAGTCAAAACGAAAAGGCTACCCGATATATGCGACACTATCTGAATCGTCTGCAATCCCGAAACGCTCCAGCGACTGTGCAGCCATGTATATAAATGCGCTAATATGTATGTAGAGAGATATTCGTTTTTCACTATGTTACCTTCTTCGACATCTGTCGGACGTATTCCGACGTCACCAAGTAAGATGTATTTCACTCGCAAAGCGTAAAACACAAAACCTGCGCCGGCGGATATCAGGATAAATAACACAATCTTATATTTGCGCACCATATCGATTATCTTTTTCCGGGTGATTGAGGCGACAAAATCAATTATCATTTTATTGACAGGAGGCAAACAGACTGCAATCATTATCGCATAGAACAGACAGATAATTGCAGGGTCGAAAAACCGTATAAAATTTACGCCCCATCCTCTTTCGATTGCCGGATTGAACGATACAAACAGGTGTATCAGAATATAAACAGCGCTCAACAGGGCAAAAGGAAAAATTCGACTTCGTGTATTTACTACTTTTTTGACAGGAACAGTATTCCGTTTTTGTCTATTGTTGTTATTATTGTTGTTGTTATATGTTTTTTTCATTACAAAAAATATTTAATTCATATTTGACAAATCATTTAACCATGCTTCTATCAGTTTGAGTTCCATTTTGCCGATAAGGCTCATGCGTATAAATTGTTCGTAACAAATCAGCAGATTTGCGGGAATATTTTCGATACCGGATTTCAATGTCAGTCGCTGCAAATTCTCGACAATTACATGATTGTAAAGATATCCCTGTATTTCGTCTTCAAAATCGACTGTTAAATTATGGTTGTTACGTTGCTGCCATACCGTTGCATAATGAAAAAGGATATTCCAATCATTTTCCCAGCATATTCGTTGTGCCACAAAACTACGCCAGATGTCTGTCATCCTGAAACTGCAAAACGAAGGCAGATACATTAATGGAAAAGCCTCTTTAAACCATGTAGTATTCTGACTGTTGAACGGGCAAATGGAATCGACGCCCAATGCAACCGGTTTATGTTTGTTGAATGTAAACGGCAATGGTAAAACGAGGCGATATATTGCATCGACATCAGGATTCTGGTCGGCTAATCCCTGCTGTATTGGCGTTTCGACAAGGCCTTCGACAGTCAAAGCGGGCGGTTCGTTACGGATATCGTTCAACGAAAATCCGCGAGGCCAGATATTTTTTTCTGTGAAATATTTATACACATTGACCCAGTTTTGATGCCGGATTTGATATGCCGGTTGAACTTTTTCCCGCTTATTCCAAAATTCGGGATAGGGATAATTATCGTCGTCGGTTTCGATTATAATGCCGGCATTTTTCGAAATGGCAATCAGATAGCCGATGTTTTTACGTGCATAATGTTTGAGTGGTAAAGATTTTGCAAGTTCGAAACCTGATTTTTGCTGCCGCTCGACAGAGTAAAAATCGCATCCCTCCAAATCGAAATCTTTTGGACTTTTGGTGTCGCCAATCATGATAAACGGAATATCATGTTCTACCGATTGAACGGATAACTGTTGTAAAACGGGATGTTCGTGCGAAGCAATGGATGTGATTACTAAAAAGGTATTATTCATTATCAATCAATTATTTTGTCAATTAACGTAGGGCGCCCTGCCCTTCAGTCGCAGAAGGAAGTAATAAAACAGAACATATAAAGAATTGTAAATCGCCTTTTTCGAAATACTTGGCGACGGCGCTTTGTAATGTATCGGGATTTCGACGTGCCGGGTTTTGCGCAAAAGATAACGCAGTTCGGTCTGATAAAAATGAGCCTTTGACAATAATTCGTAATCCAGAAATCGTTCTACAATCGTAGCGCTGAATCCCTGATAACCGGAAGTCATATCGTGCATTTTTGAACCAAGCAAAAGATTCGCAAGAATTGTCCCGCATCTCGACAGGAAATATCTTTTCCAGTTTGAATCACGAATCGATCCTCCGGCGATAAACCGACTTCCGAATACACAATCGTAACCGGCGTTCAATGCCTGTAAAAAATCCGGCAAAGTTGCGGGATCGTGCGACATGCCGGCATCCATTTCGATAATAAACTTGTGTCGATTACGAATCGCTTCCCTGTAGCCGGACAAATTCCGGAGATTAAAAATTTTCGAACCGCTGATATTCTCTATTTTCCCACAATGTCTCATAAACCGAATTTATTGTATATATATCAAAAAATTACTAATAATGCCGCAAAGATATAAACATTTTTTTTAATGCAACAAAAAAATCAATAGCGCTATTTCAATAGTCTGCCAATTAGGAAAATACATGTTAAAAAATTTTTCTACGCTCCCGTCAAAAATATTATTTTTTATTAAATTTGTTTTTATTTTCGATAATATTGTGTCCGGAAACAACAAGATTGTGTTTGAGCATGATAATATCAGACACATATATTTGCTTTATTCAAAGAAACATAAATTCAGAACTGAAAATATATAAATGCAAGTATTTCTGACGATTTTATCTGCATTATAAACACGATAATAGCGGTTATGGCTGCGGCTTTCCAGATTAGCGGCATTCCGATTGTGTAGTTGATAAATTTGTTTTCCAGACTTTTAGGGATAAAATGCAGAATAAAACCTACAGTCATCAATACAAACACCATTGTATATCCTTTCAACACATCCATAATTATTTCGGGATGGAAGAAAGTGAATATCTGGCTTATCATATTCATCGCTGTTTCAAAAGTTTCGGCTCTAAAAAATATCCACGAAAAACAAACGAAATGGAAAGTAAACACTATTCCGGATATTCGCCACAGCGGTTTCATTTTGTTGCCCGAAGGTTTTAATGTCGAAAAAAATCCCATCAACAACTTATGCACCGCTAAACCAACGCCATGTATAGCGCCCCAACATATCATACGCAGATATGGTCCATGCCAAAGTCCTCCAAGCAACATTGTTATTATCAGATTGATATACGTCCGTATTCTTCCTTTTCGATTGCCGCCGAGCGAGATATACAGATAATCGCGCAACCACGACGAAAGCGAAATATGCCACCGTCGCCAAAATTCGGTTATTGTAGCAGATTGATATGGCGAATCGAAATTGAGGTTGAAATGAAATCCCAGCAACAAAGCAATCCCGATTGCCATGTCGGAATACCCCGAAAAATCACAGTATATTTGTAATGCATACCCGTATAGACCAAGCAAATTCTCTACGCCGGAATACAGATTCGGGTTATCGAAAATTCTGTCCACAAAGTTCACGCTGATATAGTCCGATATTACCGCTTTTTTGAACAGTCCCGCGATAATCAGAAATATCCCTTTACCCAACATTTCGTTACTGACAAATAAGGGCTTATGGATTTGAGGTATAAAATCTTTAGCCCTGACAATCGGACCTGCAACCAACTGCGGGAAAAACGAAATATAAAACGCAAAATCCTGTATTTTATTTAATGGAATCAATTGTTTCCGGTAAACGTCGATCGTATAGCTCATCGACTGAAATGTGAAAAACGAAATCCCAACCGGCAAAAATATATCAAACGACGAAAAATTATGTCCGCTCAAATTGCAATACATTTCGTAGAAAAAATTCGTATATTTGAAATAACAAAGCATTCCAAGATTCGCCATAATACTAAGTATCATCAGCAACTTTCTTTTCGACCTGTTTTCGGCGATGTGCATTGCTTTAGCCGCAAAAAAATCCCATGTCGTCACAAATGCCATGATTAAGAAATATATCCCGCTCGATTTGTAGTAAAAATAATACGAAAACAGGATTACATAAATAATTCTGCGATTGTCTTTTTTCCTAAATTTGGTGTATATCCAAAGGAAAATCAGGAAAAGAAACAGGAAAAAACCGCTGTTGAATATCATCGGCGAATTGCTGTCGTACAAAAATAATCTTAAAAGTTTGTCGAAGTCAAAACCGAAAATCATACGTTTGTTTTTATATATTGATTGTAAGATTTTATAATTGCCTCAAACAGAAGTTCGCCCTGATATTCGTAACCTCTTATAGTCAGATGTATCCTGTCTCTGACGAACAATTTTTTTTTGTTCCATTCCGGAGCAGATCCCTTACCGCCGGCTATATTATACAAATCCCAATATGGATATCTGTTTTTTTCGGCAAAACTGGCAATGACATCTCTCACTTTTCCGACTTTGTGATTTGATACGGTTAACGTTTTTCGGCCCGTTTTCGCAAATGTTTCGACAGGCGTTGTGAATATCACGGTTGTGGCTGGAGAAAAATGGCGTATGTTAAACACAAAATCGGAAATATCCGAATTTAGTTGGTCTTCGTCGATTGTTTTTGCCATAGCCTCGTTTGTTCCCAGCGAAATTATTACAAGGTCGGGTTTGAGGGAAGCAATTTGCTGGTAAAAATCTTCGGAACAGCTATTGTAATTACAAAATTTCGCCCCGTTGACGCCTATCGAATGATAAAAAACGCCTCTTTTACCGTTGGACAGGTTAAAGCCGGAAACAGAGATTTCTTTATCCGGAGAAACAAAATTCATTTTAACATTATTGGTGTGAGTGTCTAACAGGAAGGCTTTGGCAAAGGGATTAAGTGTATCGATTTCGATAACATTTGGTTGGAATAAATAGATATCTGTCTTTTCCAAATTGCAGTATGCCGTCACTTTATTGAAATCCCATTCGCCCGGAAACGATTCATCAATAGTGTTAATATTAATATCGGCGGTTAAAGTATTTGTTTGCAGTCCCAGTCCCGTAATTCCGATAGGGATATCAGTTGGTTTTACGACGAAAGAATGTTTCCACTGATTCGATGATGTTATCTTGTAATGACGTCCGTTATTACTTTTCATCAATCGGTTAGGAGCGATAAGTCCTCGTCCCGGATTCCCGAAATAGTGATTCATCAACTTCCGTACAGTTCCGGTAAAAAAATCAGCTTGGATATGAGAATCTCCGATATGCACAACCGAAACGGTTTTTACAGAATCATCCGGCAATGCCCGTAAATGCCTCAGTTTCTCGAAAAAACAGTATAGCAAACTGTCGTTATCTACAATGACATTAGGCGTTGCTTTATGGAATTTGTAGTCGATCGACGGTTTATAGATAACAGTATCAACTGTTGATTCAGCGGCATCTTCCTCGTTAAGACGATATTTGGCCGAAACAGAAACATTTACGCATAAATACAAGATAAGCGCTAAAATCAAACACGTTATTATTCTGCTATTTCTTACATCTTTTATCATAATCTTATCTAAATAATTCGGTGGGCAAAAGTACTAATAAATTTAATATTGCAAAATAGGACAATGTACATGTTTGATGATCAGATTTGAAGCCTGAAACAAAAACAAAGAAGGCGAACTTGCGTTTACCTGAGCAGATTTGAAGTTTGTTTTGAATATAAAGATGAGATATGTTAAAAAATTTCCTGCCAACTATACCTGATGATTACATAATAGTACGGTTGTTGTTTTTGACTGCAATGTTTCCGGTTTTTGGCGACGTCTACGCGCAAACTCCCGACGATTCGTTTGACATTCGAAAAACCTCAACAACAACATCTGCGGCGTGCCGGACGGCAAATATCGCAATACCCGCACTGATGCTTACTTATGGTGTTGTTTCGTTGAGCAGCAGCACTTTGAAGAGATGGGACTGTCAAATAAAGACAGAATTGTACAAAAAATATATCTGTCCTAATCGGGTGGATAATTATCTACAATTTGTTCCGGCAACTGCTGCGTTCGGAATGAAGGCGGCAGAAGTGGAAAGTGTTAACAAATTACAGGATATGACTGTGATATATGGCTTGAGTAACTTGTTGGAAACGGGAGTGGTATATACGTTGAAAACCGTTTCGGCAAGAATGCGACCCAATGGTGCGGCAAATAATTCGTTCCCTTCGGGACATACTGCAACGGCTTTTGTTGCAGCAGAATTTTTGCATCGGGAATATGGAGATAAATCGGTGTGGATAAGCATCGGTGGATACTCTGTGGCAACGTTGGTCGGAGCAAGTAGAATACTCAACAACAAACACTGGTTTAGCGATGTAGTGGCAGGAGCCGGTATCGGAATATTTTCCGTCAAAATAGTGTATTGGGTATACCCGTCTTTGAAGAAAAAATTCTGCAAAAAAGAAGCAAAAAGAATGAAGTCTTTTGTTTTTCCATCCTATAAAAACAAC
Organism: Prevotellaceae bacterium; assembly: GCA_031278135.1. Classification (GTDB taxonomy): domain Bacteria; phylum Bacteroidota; class Bacteroidia; order Bacteroidales; family UBA932; genus JAIRLF01. Next base: position 7,997 of record JAITKY010000073.1, read on the forward strand.
GCTTTATGCTTGAATCTTGCGTGTGAATTTTAATTCGCAATAAAAAGATCCACAGATTTGCACAGATGAATCAAATCTGTGAACATCTGTGTAAATCTGTGGATAAAAGAGGATATGATCCACAGATTCACACAGATTCACACAGATGAATCAAATCTGTGATCATCTGTGGATAAAATTACTGTCATTATGCTAATATTTTTTCACAATCGAAAAAGAAGGGCGGAACATTTTCAACATCATTAATTACTAACTATTTAAACTGTTTAAATTGGGCGAAGGAGAACTGAAACATAAGTAAATTTATATTAAATTTCGTTAATTTAAAAACTGGAGGGGACGGCATAAGAGAATTTGTTTTACTTTTGTCGAAATTTTGTAAGAATAAAAG
>JAITKY010000092.1 GCA_031278135.1 Prevotellaceae bacterium
AATAGCCTTGTCTTCAATCTGTTTTGCATAATCACTTTCATCATTTTGACAATGCAAAATTAAAGTGCGACTATTACTAAACGGCTACAAAAAATTTACAATCATGCGAAGTTTTTTAACACACAGATTCAGAGTTCCTGACACTTCTGTTTCCCATGCCGGAATCAATATACATATTGTTTATAATGATATATGTTTGATGGGCAGGAGCTCTGAGACTTTTTATGAGATGTATTATACGTTATGCGTCGGCGCACCAAAAAAAACCTCCGGAATTTCTTCCGGAGGAGTTTTAACATTTAAAATTTTAGCGTAACTAATTACATCATTCCGCCCATTCCCCCCATTCCTGGGTTTGCGGGGGCATGATTTTCTTCCTTAATATCGACCAGCACACACTCTGTTGTCAGGAACATTCCGGCGACAGAAGCGGCGTTTTCGAGGGCGATACGTGTAACCTTTGTCGGGTCGATAACACCGGCAGCCGACAAGTCTTCGTATTTATCCAAATAAGCGTTATATCCGTGGTCGCCTGAGCTTTCCTTCACTTTCTGCACAACGATTGAACCTTCGACGCCTGAGTTTTCAGCGATTTGACGGAGCGGCTCTTCGATTGCACGTTTCACAATCTGAATACCGGTATTTTCGTCTTCGTTTTCGCCTTTGAGGTCATCGAGAGCGTCGATTGCGCGGATGTATGCGACGCCTCCTCCGGCCACGATGCCCTCTTCGACAGCGGCGCGTGTTGCGCTAAGAGCGTCATCGACACGGTCTTTCTTTTCTTTCATTTCGACTTCGGAAGCAGCGCCTACGTACAGAACAGCCACACCGCCGGCGAGTTTGGCAAGACGTTCCTGCAATTTTTCGCGGTCGTAGTCGGACGTAGTAATTTCCATCTGTTTGCGGATTTGAGCTATACGAGCGTCGATTGCTTCCCTTGCGCCTGAGCCGTTGATGATTGTTGTATTTTCTTTGTTGATAGTAATCTTTTCGGCTACACCAAGCATATTGAGGTCGGCGGTTTCGAGCGTCAGACCTTTTTCTTCGGAGATAACCGTACCGTTTGTAAGCACTGCGATATCTTCGAGCATTTCCTTGCGACGGTCGCCAAATCCCGGAGCCTTCACTGCTGCAACCTTCAACGAGCCGCGAAGACGGTTAACTACCAGTGTTGCCAATGCTTCGCCATCGACATCTTCGGCGATGATCAACATTGAGCGTCCCTGTTGAGCCACGGGTTCGAGTATCGGGAGAAGATCTTTCATTGTCGATATCTTCTTGTCGGTGATGAGGATAACAGGGCTGTCCAATACTGCTTCCATCTTTTCGGTATCGGTCATGAAATAAGCCGAGAGATATCCTCTGTCGAACTGCATACCTTCGACAACTTCGACAACAGTGTCGGTGCCTTTAGCTTCTTCGACTGTGATAACGCCTTCTTTGCTAACCTTGTCCATTGCTTCGGCGATAAGTTTACCGATTTCGGCGTCGTTGTTTGCCGATATTGCAGCCACCTGTTCGATTTTTTCGATATCGTTGCCGACCTCCTTACTTTGTTCTTTTAGATTCTTGACAACTGCGGCAACTGCTTTATCGATACCGCGTTTCAAGCTCATTGGGCTGGCGCCTGCCGTAACATTCTTCAAACCAACGTTGATAATTGCTTGAGCCAACACTGTAGCAGTAGTTGTACCGTCGCCAGCCAAATCGGCTGTTTTCGATGCAACTTCGCGAACCATCTGAGCGCCCAGATTTTCGTAAGGATCGGGAAGTTCGATTTCTTTTGCAACGGTTACTCCGTCCTTTGTGATTTGCGGAGCGCCGAATTTCTTTTCTATCACTACATTACGTCCCTTTGGACCTAATGTTACTTTCACGGCATCTGCCAGTGCATCAACACCGGACTTCATCAGGCCACGAGCCTCTATATTAAATTTTATTTCTTTTGCCATAATAAAAAAACTTTTTTTTAATTATTTTACACTTAATACTTTTTTACTTAATACTTTTACACATTATACAACTGCTAAAATGTCTGAAACCCTCATTATCAGGTAATCCTTACTTTCGACGGTGATTTCGGTTCCGGAATATTTGCCGTACAATACTTCGTCGCCTGCTTTAACCTCCATCGGTTCATCTTTTTTACCGGGTCCGGTTGCTATTACCGTACCTCTTTGCGGTTTTTCTTTCGCGGTGTTTGGAATATAAAGCCCGCTTGCTGTCTTTTCTTCTGCCTCTTTTGGCTCGATCAAAACTCGATCTGCTAATGGTTTAATATTTACTGCCATTTCTTTTAATTTTTAATTATTTTTAGTTAAACATCATTTAATATTTATCATTAATTTTTTAATTTGCCTTTTATATATCATAATTTGTGCCAAACTGTTTTTCGACAGTTTTAGGGCTTATGAAGTGACAAAATGGCAGAATTTATCGATTTTGTGAACAAAAAATCTGACAAAATTTCAATAACCCGTCAGGCTGTGCTCCATAAAACAAGATGACGCTACATAAAAACAATTGGTGCGAGAGGAGCCTCTCACACCAATCAAAACTGAACTAACCTATGAAAAACCAAATCTTATGTAACTAAGACGATGTTACCGATAAAAGGTTTAATAGGATTTAAAATAACTATTAAATAATGTTAATATTTGATAAATATTTTTTTCGTATGAATATTTACCGTAAATTTGCAGCGAATTTTGTTAATAGGACAGGATTATAGTAAAATGATAAAGATTGTAGTAAATAAGGACAGAAAAAATACCGGAATATTTATTCCGATTGAAGATTTTGAACATCTAAAGCCCTCAATCAAAGCGGGAAGCATGATAGATAAATTGATGGATGAACTTACGGAATCGGAAAAAATGCGTGAGATGAAATTGAATTATTTCGATGCCGATCTGTCTTTAAAAGATTCCGAAACAATACAGCAATACAAACTCGAAGAGTTTTATATTGCAACTTTCCTGTCAGGGAAACCGGTGTATTACAAAGATAAACGATGCGCCTCGCCTTCGGATATCATCAGAGCCGAAGCCGACGGCAGCGAAACCCTGATAAACTACGACTGGCAAACAAATATGGAAACTGAAATACGGAAGATCGCAAATCAGGGCGAAGGCAAATACGCTTATCTGCTGCACGATCCGAGATTCCTCAAACGAAAAACATAAATATATATGCTCACAAATTTACATTAAAAAGCATTTCAATATTTACATATTTAAAATTTTATATACCTTTGTATCAAATTTGTTACGACAATCATGAAATTAAAATTAGAGAATCCGATTGTTATTTTTGACCTCGAAACCACTGGGTTAAACTTGGTTACCGACCGTATTGTCGAAATATCGGTCATAAAAATACATCCCGACGGGAACGAAGAAATCAAGACTCGCAGGCTGAATCCAGGAATACCGATTCCTGCCGAAGCCACTGCTATTCACAAGATAACGAACGAAGATGTGAAAGATTGTCCGTCATTCATAGCGATAGCGAAAAGTCTGGCGGCGTTCATCAACGGTTGCGATTTGGCAGGCTACAATTTGTTGAAATTCGACGTGCCGCTTTTAGCCGAAGAATTTCTAAGGGCTGGGTTGAACATTGATTTCCGGAAAATAAAAATCATCGATGTACAGAACATTTTTCACAAGATGGAACAACGTAATCTTGTAGCGGCTTACAAATTTTACTGCAACAAACTTTTAGACCATGCACACAATGCAGAAGCTGACACAATAGCAACTTACGAAATTTTACAATCACAGTTAGACCGCTATCCGGAACTGCAAAACGACGTGAAATTTTTGTCGGAATTTTCAAACACAACTCAACATTTCGACTATGCCAACCGAATCGGCGTCGATAGCAATAACGAACCAATTTTTAACTTTGGAAAGTATAAGGGCAAGAGAGTGAGGGATATATTTACAGTCGAACCAAGTTATTATTCATGGATAATGAATGGCGAATTTACTTTAGATACTAAAAAGGTCTTTACCGAAATCCGTGCAAGCATACTATAAAACATCCATCGAAATGAAAATCCTTGTAACTGCTGCGACTTCTGCCGAATTACAGTACATCAACAACGTCAGCAACATAACTCTTGCAAACACCGGCACAGGCATTGCGTCCACAGCGTATCATCTCGCCAAACTGCTGAAAAACAAATATGATTTAGTGGTAAACATCGGTATTGCGGGCAGTTTCACGGAGAAATTTGGCATCGGCAACGTGGTGACAGTGTATTCCGAAACGTTTGGAGACTTTGGTGTTGAATCAAAAGACGGTTTTTCTACTTGTTTTGAGGAAAATATAGTCGATGCGGACATGTTTCCGTTCTCGAACGGGACGTTGATATCGAAATATGCCGAAAAATTTTCGCACAACTTGTCGATTCCGTCCGTTAAAGGCATCACGAACAATACCGTTTCGGGTGAAGAACAATTGATTAGACGGATGAAAGTAAAATTTTCGCCGGATATCGAAACAATGGAAGGCGCTGCTTTTTTTTACGTCTGTCTTCACGAAAACGTTCCTTTTGTCGAAATACGTTCGATATCCAACATGGTGGAACCCAGAAATAAAAGTCAATGGAACATTCCGTTGGCAATCAGAAACCTGTCTGATAAAATTAATACCTTTATAGCGAATATATGATTGACAGAGAATATATTGTAAATGCGTTTTCATGTCTGGGCGAGATGATTCAAGCTTTTCTCAACGGAAAAGAAAGCAATCCGGCAATTGAAAAGGCGATCGACTGTTCCTGCATTGATAATTACTGGTTTACAAACAGTAATATCTTGCGGGCTTTAGACGCTGTTGTAAGAAAGATGCTCGATAACCGGAAGTTGAACGATTGGGTAAACCGCTATCCTTTCGACGTTGCCGGAACACAACGAACAGGATTGATAATGGCGGGAAATATTCCATTAGTCGGATTTCATGATTTGCTGTGTGTCTTGATGTCCGGTAATATTGCGGTAATCAAACCTTCGTCAAAAGACAGATACCTGATAAAAACTCTTTGCGGAATATTGCCGGAAAAATTTCCCCTATTATCGGAACGCATTGTTTTCACTGACACCAAACCACAGAATGTAAACATCATTATCGCTACAGGCAGCAATAATTCGGCACGATATTTCCGTGCTGAATATAAAGACATTCCTTTGTTGTCGCGCAAAAACCGTTACAGCCTGGCTGTGATCGACGGAAGCGAATCAAGCAGTGAACTGGAGGCTTTGGGTGATGACATTTTCAGTTATTTCGGACTGGGATGCCGCAATGTATCCAACATGTTTATCCCACAAAATTATGATTGGAATATGTTTTTCGAAGCAATAAAAAAATATTCGGATGTAATTAAACATCAGGGATATAACGACTGTTTCCGTTATCAAAAGGCGTTGTCCGAACTTTCCGGTGAAGAGTATTTCACCAACGGTTTTGTGATAATCCGTAAAAACAGTCCGGCGTTTTCGTCAATAGCGTCAATCAATTACACAATATACGAAGATATCGAACAAGTGAAAACGTTCCTCTCCGAACAAAAAGACAAAATACAGTGCGTCGTCACCAAAACCGCCTGCTCCGACAAACCAACGTCTTTCGGTCATACTCAAACCCCCGAACTCACCGACTATGCTGACGGTGTCGATACAATGAAGTTTTTGGCGCAGTAGATGACACAGATTTTATCTGCAACTTTTCATTTCAAAAAAAATCGTTATCCGAGTGCTAAAAAAATTTGAGAGACATTTCACATTTTTTACAGTCGAAAATCAGTTTCAGTTTTTTGTCGGCATAGCGCAGAAACAAGTCGCCGGATTGTGGAGCATCCTGTTTTACCGGACACATTCCGAGTTCGAATTTGATGCAATATCTGTTGTACATCAAACGTTTGGGAACTATTCCGGATTCGACGGACTTCTCGATTTTCCATACCCTATGTCGCCGATAAAACCGTTCCGCCAAACTGTTCGACACATTCGCCGTAAAATCGACCTCGTCAGCGATATACGCAATATCGGAAGGGACAATTTTCGATTCTTTTCTTTTGTAGCGTGCTTGCCGTTCGACGGTGAGGAAGCGTATTAATTGCCGACGCCATTCGTTGATAACCGAAATTGGGAAAAAATATTCGCAATCAGAACATTCTATCCGGAAATCGAATATGTCGTTACCTGTTTTGCCGAACTGTTCGATTATCGTTTTCTGCATTTTGTCGCTGTCGATAGTTTTTTCCGATGAATGAGGAATGACAATGTCCACATCAACGCCATCCCCGTCATTGGCTTTTATCCGTATAACGCTCTCAGAAATTTCAATTGACACGTTCGCATGTATTTTACGGACAGCGCTTTTCCCCGCGAGTTTTTTGTCGAACAGACGGTCGGAGTTGCGGAATATTTTCGTTCCTGTACTGATGTTGGCCATCGACAGAGGTGTTATTGTGTTTTCGTTCACCGAGTTCACTCTTACGCCAAACAGTTTTCCCGAACTGTCGAAAAAACAGATGCCATCGCCATTTACCAACGAATCAGCGTTATCCATCACAAACGACCGTTTATTAATCGACTCCACCGTTCCGCAAAATTTGCCCAGCGATTTGGCTGTACCTGCGTTTAGTCCCTGAGTTCTGCCTTCGGCAAAGTATGTTGTGAATCCTCTCGAAAACGACTTTTCAACGTCGGGTTCGAAAAACAAATCCACATTCCCGGACGACGATTTCTTATACCCATCTGATTTGCTGAGTATTTTGTCGATACATTTCCGGTAATACGCCGTTATATTTTTGACGTAAGCAATATCTTTCAACCGTCCTTCGATTTTGAACGATGTGACGCCGGCAGCAATCAGATTTTCCAGATATCCCGACATGTTCAAGTCTTTGATGGAAAGAAGATGTTTGCCGCCGACGATTTTCACGCCCTTATCGTCGTATAAATCAAACGGTAAACGACACAGTTGGGCGCAACAGCCTCTGTTGGCGCTTCTGCCCGAAAGGACTTCGCTTAAATAACAGCGTCCGCTATAACTAACACAAACAGAACCGTGTACAAACGATTCGAGTTCTACTGTCGTCGATTTTCTTATTTCCGCAATTTGCTGTAACGACAATTCTCGCGCAAGTATCACCCGCTCGAAACCAACGTCCTGCAAAAACTTAACCTTTTCGGGCAAATAATTATCTGTCTGGGTTGAAGCGAACAGCGGAATTGGCGGCAAATCCATTTCGAGCAGCGCCATATCCTGCACAATTACGGCATCACACCCAATATTATACGCACGGACAAGCATTTTCCGCGCCTGTTCGAGTTCGCTGTCGCACAGTATCGTATTCAGTGTGAGATAGACCTTTGCGTAATATCTGTGTGCATATTCGCACAACAGTTCGATGTCGGTGAAACTGTTTCCAGCGGCTTCGCGCGCTCCAAACCTGCTTCCTCCGATATACACAGCATCGGCACCATGATTGATTGCCGCCTCGCCCGATTCCCTGTTTTTTGCAGGGGAAAGAAGTTCTATTACCTTCATAATTTTAAAAATACGATTTTTCTGGACTTCTATTTAATCCACAGATTTTCACAGCGAAATCAAATCTGTATAAATCTGTGGATAAAAACGTAATATTATCCAGCAGACCCTCTATATTATAATCAACAATCGTAAATCTAAAAATCTAAAATCAATATGTTTTATATTCTCCGCTTGTCACACTGTCCAACCATTCCTGATTGTCCAAATACCACTGAACGGTTTTTTCTATTCCTTCCTCGAACTGCAACGAAGGTTCCCATCCCAATTCGTTTTTTAACTTGCTGGAATCTATTGCATAACGCAAGTCGTGTCCTGCGCGGTCGGTAACGTAAGTGATCAACTTGTCCGATGCGCCTTCGTTTCTACCCAAAAGCCTGTCTGTCACCTTAATCATGACTTTGATGAGGTCAATATTTTTCCATTCGTTGAAACCTCCGATATTGTAAGTCTCTCCTGCCCTGCCATTGTGAAAAATAACGTCGATAGCCCTCGCATGGTCAATCACATACAGCCAGTCACGGACATTTTCGCCTTTACCATACACCGGCAATGGTTTGCCATTACGAATATTGTTGATAAACAACGGTATCAACTTTTCGGGAAACTGATACGGTCCATAATTGTTCGAACAGTTTGAGATCACGGCAGGCAAACCATACGTATCGTGAAACGCCTTAACGAAATGATCCGACGAGGCTTTCGATGCCGAATAAGGCGAGTGAGGGTCGTAAGGCGTTTCTTCGGTGAAAAATCCTTCATCGCCCAATGAGCCATACACTTCATCGGTCGAAATGTGATAGAACAGTTTTGTTCCGGCGCCAGATTTTTCCCATGTTACTTTTGCTGCCTGTAGCAGTGATAATGTGCCGAGTACATTGGTTTGCGCAAACAAAAATGGGTCTTTTATCGACCTGTCCACATGGCTTTCGGCAGCAAGATGAATCACTCCGTCGATACTGTGTTCGTCGAATATCGACAGAATAGCGCTGAAATCGCAGATATCTGCTTTGATAAAAACGTAATTAGGCTTGTTTTCAATATCTTTGAGATTAGCCAAATTCCCTGCATAAGTCAATTTATCGAGGTTAATGATGTTGTATTCTGGATATTTGTTCACAAATAGCCGTACAACATGCGAACCGATGAAACCGGCTCCTCCTGTGATTAATATGTTTCTTTTCATAATGCATTATTACCTGAAAATTTTATGCAAAAGTAATACTTTTTTTTTGTCCGCAATTCTTTCTGGGAACCAATCTTGCAACAATTTTATACGACCCTAAAACAAAACATGTTAAACGTATTGGAACTTTTATCGACGATTTGATTTACAGCAATCAGAAGCGGAGTATGCCCGTATTCATTGCGGCAGATCAAAAAGGTATTTATACTTATATTCATACGATTTTTATAAATACCCTTAAATCCGGATGGTGTCCTATTGCAATTGATATTTTTTTTATTGCCTTTGCGGCAAAAAATATGATAACAATCAGTGATTATTTTTGTCCCAATGAAAAATGCAAATGCTACGGGTT
>JAITKY010000148.1 GCA_031278135.1 Prevotellaceae bacterium
GCGACCTCGATGTTCCTGTCGCCGACCTCGATGTTCCCTGTCGCCGACCTCGATGTTCCCTGTCGCCGACCTTGATGTTCCTGTCGCCGACCTCGGTGTTCCTGTCGCCGACCTCGATGTTCCTTGTCGCCGACCTCGATGTTCCTTGTCGCCGACCTCGATGCTCTTATCGCCGATAGCAAATCCGAAGTATTTAATGCACATAATTCCTGTTTGCGACCTCGATGTTCTTATCGCCGATCTCGATGCTCTTATCGGCGATAGCAAATCCGAAGTATTTAACGTACATAATTCCTGTCGGCGATAACAATGTTCTTGCCGCATACAGTAAAGTCGAAGTTGGCGATAGCAATGTTCTTTCCGCATACAGTAAAGTCGAGGTCGTAGATTGTAGAAAAAACTTGACGGATAGATAGGAGGAAAACAAATCGGGGGGGGGGAACAGGAAACGACATTTTGAAATACACACTTTGCAAAAACCTTTATCGTGTTTTTTGTAGGAATGAAAATTTATTTTTTATCTTTGCACCGCTATTTATGTAAAATAGATAAAAATGTATAAATTATAAACAAATGATAACAACAAAAGAAATACGATGTCCTGTATGTGGGAAAGTTATTGATGAACCGTCGTTTAGTTGTAAAGATTACAGCGTTAGCGGCGAGATGTTTGATATCTATACTTGTCTGGATTGCCTGTTTGCCACGACGGAGCCGCAACCCTCGCCATCGGAAATCGGGAAATATTATCAGACAACCGATTATGTTTCCCATTCGGAGACAACCAAAGGGATTGTTAACAAACTGTATCACCTTGTTCGGAAAAAGAATACGAACGACAAATTGAAGTTAGTCAATCGTGTTTTGTCACGTCGAGCCGATTTGCTGGATGTCGGATGCGGTACGGGTTATTTTTTATCCGCCTGTAAAAAAGATGGCTGGCATATTGAAGGAGTGGAAGTGAACGAAGGAGCGCGTTCGACCGCCGAATCACGTACCGGCCAGTCGATTTATTCTTCGACAGATGCGTTAGCGACAAGCGGTAAAAAATTTGATGTCATCACTTTATGGCATGTTTTCGAACATCTGCACGATATTCATGCTTCTTTCGTACAGTTGAAACGTCTGCTCAAACCCGACGGATTGTTGATTCTGGCGCTTCCGAATTTTGCAAGCGCCGACGCCGCATATTACAGAGAATATTGGGCTGCATACGATGTTCCGCGTCATTTGTCGCATTTTTCGCCGGTATCGATTGGACTGCTGACAGAAAAATATCAGATGAAAATCGACCGGATTGTGCCGATGAAATTTGACGCTTATTATGTTAGCATGTTGAGCGAAGGATTGAAAGGCAGAGGAAAAATAAGCGCACTGCTACACGGTTTGATACAGGGATACCGGTCGAATCGGACAGCAAAAACGACTCGCGGACATTATTCGAGTTTTATATATGTTATTGCTTTTCAAAAGGATTAAACTTTTAAAGGTTTTAAGAAGTCCACATTATATGTTTTATTAATGCACTCATAAAAAATATCGATTTGATTGGAGCGAATAAACCCCTTACTTTTGTCGAAAAATGTAAAGTAATAATTTAATAGTTTTAATAAAGAAAAGTAAAGATATGCAAACGATTATCAATTCTCAATTGCCTGAATTTAAGTTACAGGCGTATCATAACGGAAGTTTTAAGACCGTTAGCAGCGAAGATGTTAAAGGAAAATGGTCGATTTTCTTTTTCTATCCTGCCGATTTCACTTTTGTCTGTCCTACCGAGTTAGGCGACATGGCTGACAAATATGCTAAATTGCAGGAAATTGGCGTAGAAGTTTACTCTGTAAGCACCGACACTCACTTTGTTCACAAAGCATGGCACGACGCTTCGGAGACTATCCGCAAAATCAAATATCCGATGTTGGCAGACCATACCGGCGCATTGAGCCGTGCATTTGGCGTGTTGAACGAAGATGACAATTTGGCTTATCGCGGAACATTCCTTGTTAATCCTGAAGGGCAAATCAAAATCGCCGAAATCCACGACAATGGAATCGGTCGTAATGCCGATGAATTGCTCAGGAAAGTAGAAGCAGCGCAATTTGTAGCCGCTCATCCCGACGAAGTTTGTCCTGCAAAATGGAAAAAAGGCGACGCTACTTTGAAACCAAGTATCGATTTAGTTGGTAAAATTTGAGATAAAGGAGAAAATTAATTTCATCTCAACAAGAAACAACCGAGGCAACAGTTTTGCCTTGGTTGTTCTATTTTTGTGAAGAACGTTCTTTGTGTGGGGTACATCCAATAAAACCCGCACATTTCTGTGCGGGTTCATAATTAACAAATCAAAAATCACTAATAATATGAAAAATCAAAAATCAATTACTCTGGTGTTGTTGTCGAAGCATCATCAGTCGATTCAGCCGATTCAGCCGGAACACCGGTTACGGGAGTCATTCCCGGAGTATAGGACGGAATACGTTCCTTAACAGTCGAACGTCGATTATTTACGACAGTACTGTCCGGTATCAACGCCGACGACAAAAAACAGCAAACAAACATGGCAACAACAAGATACCATGTGAATTTTTCGATAAAATCGGCTGTTTGCCGTACTCCGAATGTCTGGTTTCCGGATGCAAAATTTGCAGCCAAACCTCCACCTTTGGAATTTTGTATCAAAACCGATAAAACTATTAGTAATCCTACTATGACTAAAAGCGTTATAAAAAATATATATCCCATAAAACAATCATTTTTTTATATTCCTAATTTCATTAATTTTGGACGCAAAGTAACTACTTTTTTCCGGATTGAGCAAAATTAATTTGTTAAAACATTCTGTTGCCTGCTCATAAAGACCCTGCGAAAGGTATATTTCCGCCAACGTTTCACTCGCTATATCATTATCATCCAAAGAATTGTCGATGTCAAAATTTTGTGTAAAAATTTCTTTGCCGGGTGTAATTTTTGGTGATTCTTTTATGAAATTTATGATTAAATTATCCTCTTCGCTGCTGTTATTATTCGAAAATTCGTCTAAAAATTCACTTGAATAGTCTTCTGTCGTAAAATATTCGTTACGGAAAGTCAACAGTACGTCTTTTTTGTCTGTTGCAGTAGAAAATTTGTTTGTTACCGCTTCTTTTTCGAGAAATTTGTACAATCGTCTCCTGTTGGGAATGTAAAAGGCTGATAAGCGGCACATTTCCTGATAATCCGGATGATTTTCGTTCTTATATCCTTTTAGCAGCAAGGCATAAGCAAACGAAAACCAGGGATTTCCGGCAATAAGCGCCTCTAAATCTTCGATTTCGTTTTTCCCGACAGGAATGTCGAAATTCAAGTATCTATCTATTGACGTAAAATCCATTTGTTTACCAGTTTCCTACAGATGCGTTGAAAATATTTTCGACCAAAGTCTTTGTAATTTCCTCGACCAATTGCGATTGATATTGTTCTATCGAAGCTTCGCCCGGAAAATCGCTGTATGCCGAAAAATCTTTTTCAAAGTTTTGAGTTTCGTCGATTTGATTGACATATTTCACTTTAACTCTGATTGTTAAACGGTTCAATGACGCCACTTCGTCGCCTGTGATTGCGGTTGGAGCGATGTCATAACCTGTAATTTCGCCTGAGAACTGTAGATGTCCGTCGGATTCGACTTGTGTCAAGCGTGTTTGACGTGTGAACATGTCCTTCAAAGCCTCTGTAAATGTGTTACTAAGCGCAGGATTGACAAGCAGAGCCATATTCGGAAAATACGCAATGCTGACTGTCTTGACATCGGGCGACAAATAACTCTGATTGAACGAATAAATCCCGCACGAACCTGAAACCGTGATAAATAACACTAATATTAAATATTTCAACTTATTCATTTTCACATTCTTCTATATCGTATTCCTTAATTTTCCGGTACAATGTACGTTCCGAAATGCCGAGCGCTTCTGCCGCCGGTTTTCGTTTGTTATTAAATTTTTTTAGGACTTTTCGTATAGCGTCCTTTTCCTGCGATTGGAGGTTCTGAACTTTTTCGACAAGGCTAACATCTTCATGTAGTGTATCTTCGTCATGCAATGTATCTTCGTCCTGTGGCGTATCTTCGTCCTGATAAATCAACGGTTCCGGATCAACATATTTGCTGTATTCCTGAGCTGCCGATTCGCCTTTCGACAGTTTGTACATCCACTTTTTCAAGTCATTAACGTCGCTACGCATGTCGAAAAGTATCTTGTACAGCAAATCCCGTTCGGAAGCAAAACTGTTGACATCGTCCCTGTTCTGATATAAAACAGGCAAACTGTTATTGGTGGGAAGATATTTGCTCAATTTGTCTTTCGTGACGTTCCTGTCGTGTTCGATTACAGATATTTGCTCTGTCACGTTTTTCAACTGTCGCACATTTCCGGGCCATAGATAGTTTTCCAGTTCCGTACGTGCTTCGCTGTCGAGCACAATGGAAGGCATACGGTACTTTTCTGCAAAATCGGATGCAAATTTTCTGAATAGCAGATGTATGTCCTCCTTACGTTCTCTCAAAGGAGGAATAATTATCGGCACGGTGTTGAGCCTGTAATACAAATCTTCGCGAAAACGATTGCGGCTGATGGCGTCCACCAAGTTTACATTTGTCGCCGCAATGACACGCACGTTTGTTTTCTGCATTTTCGAGGAACCGACTTTCAGAAACTCGCCCGTTTCCAGCACTCTCAATAGCCTGACCTGTGTGGACAAAGGCAATTCGGCTACTTCGTCCAAAAAGATTGTCCCGCCATCGACAACTTCGAAATAACCTTTCCGAGTATCTACTGCACCTGTAAAAGAGCCCTTTTCGTGACCGAACAACTCCGAATCGATTGTACCTTCGGGGATTGCTCCGCAGTTCACGGCAATATACTGTCCATGCTTGCGTGAACTGAACTTGTGTATTATTTTGGGAAACACTTCCTTCCCGGTTCCGCTTTCACCGGTTATCAGCACCGATAAATCGGTCGGAGCAACCTGACATGCAATATCTATAGCCCTGTCGAGCGCCGGCGTAAAACCGATTATATCAAACTGTTGCTTTATATTTTGTACATCTATCATCACTTCTTACTTAAAAACAAGGTGCAAATATACACGTTTTTTTTTAAATATCGTTTAACAATTGCGTTTTCTTTTTCAAATAACGCAAAATACAGTATAAAATAATGGTTATAAGGCAGATTCCGTATAAGACATAATTATAGTCACTGCTCTTCTGCAACAATTGTACGATGACGTCGAACACCGAAAAAATGATAAAGAGCGCCGCCAGCCCGTTTTTTTCCTGCTTCAATACTTTTTTCCATCTGAAAGGCATATTCGGTTTAACAAACAGTTTAAAATCCGGTATAAATGCAGGCGTTCGCTCGGCCCATTCGATAAATGTTTTGCCGAACTTGCGACGTAAAAACTGCTCTTCGGCATACATAATCCTCTCGTAATAAATCCAGTACAGCAATACAAAAAGGGCTACAAACCAAAAATTCTGCGTTGCAAAAGCGACACCCAGCCACATCAAAAAATTTCCCACGTAAAGCGGATGTCGTACAATGGAGTAAATTCCTGTCTGGTTGAGCGTTTCGGCGATTTGTCCGGCTGTATTTCTGCCGGAAGTATTATGAGCCGCATGTCCGATGGTGTAAATCCGTATAGCCAATCCGGTCAGGCAGACAACTATGCAACCGATAATGTAATAATCCATAAAAAATGTTTTTCCGTAAAATAGATTTGAAACGTCCAATTCGGAATGTATAAGGGCGCCGATCCCTGCAAATAAGATAATAAGCGGTAACACTCCTCTATACTTAAAAAGCCAATTGCCTTGAATTTCAAATTGTTCCTGTAAGTTCATATACATCCATATTTATTATATTCGGGCGCAAAGGTAAAAATTTTTTATCAAGTGCATCAAAAAATATATATTTTCGGGTGTACGACAAAATTCCCTTTTTATCCATAGATTAACACACAGAAGTCCGAAATCTGTGAATATCTGTGGATAAAAAGAGGATATGATCCACAGATTCACACAGATTTACACAGATAAATCAAATCTGTGAACATCTGTGGACATCTGTGGATAAAAAGAGGATATGATCCACAGATTCACACAGATTTACACAGATGAATCAAATCTGTGAACATCTGTGGACATCTGTGGATAAAAAGAGGATATGATCCACAGATTTAC
>JAITKY010000192.1 GCA_031278135.1 Prevotellaceae bacterium
AATCGATATTAAAACTGTCCTTTTCATCATTCCTATTCCTGAAATTTTCTGCAAAAATACGGCGCAATTATTACAGAACAGAGAAAATATTGTTACAATTCGGTTAAATTATCCGCGAATCAGTGTCTCAACTTCGCATTAATGTTTCATATATTTGAGAAATATCTTATTAACAGCACAGCAGTTCAAGTCTATACAGTTCCCTCCGGAAAGTTTGCCTCAACTTTTGCATAGACTGTGTGCATTACTTCGACTAATATTCTGGGACGGAGCGGTGAAACTCATTTTACTGTTGCGACCGTTTTTTAACGATTCTATCTCTGCTCGCAACAGACGAGCTTTAGATTTTTGCAAACTATATATTTTTTACTTTTGAGCAAAAAAATGATTACTTTTGTCATTAATTTATATAAAAGATACAGGTCATGTATGGAGATTTAAAACAATACTTGGAGACTGAGATTCAATCGATTGAAGATGCCGGTCTTTACAAAAAAGAAAGGATAATCACATCCTCACAATCGGCAGAGATAGAGGTTGGCGGAAAGATTGTACTGAACTTTTGCGCAAACAATTATCTTGGGTTGTCGAATAATGTCCGCGTAATCGAGGCAGCAAAAAAAGCGATGGACACTCACGGATTTGGGATGTCGTCGGTGAGGTTTATATGCGGAACACAGGATATTCACAAGGAGTTGGAGGCAGCCGTGAGCAAATATTTCGGAACGGACGACACTATCCTGTATGCCGCATGTTTCGACGCCAACGGAGGCGTTTTCGAGCCTTTATTTTCGGACGAAGATGCGATAATTTCCGACTCGCTGAATCATGCTTCGATAATCGACGGAGTACGGCTCTGCAAAGCAAAACGTTACCGCTACGCCAACGCCGACATGAACGAGTTGGAAAACTGTCTGAAAGAAGCGCAATCGCAACGGTTCAGAATCATTGTTACCGACGGAGTATTTTCGATGGACGGTAATGTAGCGCCAATGGACAAAATCTGCGATTTGGCAGAAAAATACAATGCATTAGTCATGGTGGACGAATGTCATTCTGCAGGCGTAGTCGGAAAAACAGGACGTGGAGTCAACGAACTTTTTAATGTTTACGGACGTATTGATATACATACCGGTACACTCGGCAAAGCATTCGGAGGCGGAATCGGCGGCTTCACAACCGGACGAAAAGCGATCATCGACCTGTTGCGTCAACGTTCACGACCTTATCTGTTTTCGAACTCAATACCTCCGGCAATAGCAGGAGCAAGTCTCGAAGTGTTTAAAATGCTGGACGAAAGCGAAGCGCTTCACACTGTTTTAGTCGAAAATGTCGAATATTTCCGTTCGAAGATGCTTGCCGCCGGATTCGACATCAAACCTGCGCAGTCGGCAATATGTGCGATAATGCTCTATGACGCAAAACTTTCGCAGACTTTTGCAGCGAAAATGCTCGACGAAGGTATTTATGTTACAGGATTTTATTATCCCGTAGTACCTCAGGGACAAGCAAGAATAAGAGTACAACTCTCTGCCGCTCACACAATCAAACATGTGGATGATTGTATAAATGCGTTCATAAAATGTGCCGAAGAATGTGAAAAACAGGGATTAGGAGTTGTCCGAAAATAACCATTACAAAAATAAATATTACGAATTGTATTCCCAAAAACCAAAAAGACCACAAAGTTCATTCTTTGTGGCCTTTGGGATACTATTTAATCGACATTATTTCGAGTTTGCCTTATAATATTTAATCATTTTCGGGATAACGTTCGACAGGTCGCCAACGATTGAATAATCAGCGATTTGATTTATTGGAGCGTTGGGGTCGCTGTTGATAGAAATAATCATTGCCGACTCCTGCATTCCGGCCGTATGTTGCACCTGACCGGATATTCCGCAGGCGATATACAGTTTTGGACGCACTGTGACACCTGTTTGACCAACCTGACGGGCGTGGTCGGCATAACCCGCATCGACTGCGGCACGTGAAGCCCCAACTTCGCCGCCAAGTACAGACGCAAGATCGAACAGCAAACTGAAATTCTCCCTCGAACCAACGCCATAACCGCCCGAAACGATTATCGGAGCGCCTTTGATGTCGATTTTACGTTCTTCAAGATGCCGGTCGATTATCGAAATGACAAAATCCTCGTCTTTAACATATTTATTGACATCTAAAATCTTCACTTCACCGGGTTTCGGATCTGCGAGTTTTTCCTTACGCATCACGCCTTCGCGTACCGTAGCCATTTGTGGACGATGATCGGGATTGATGATTGTCGCTATGATATTTCCACCGAAAGCGGGACGAATCTGTAGCAACAAGTCTTTGTATTCGTTACCTTTAGTATCTTTATGGTCGCCGATTTCGAGGCTTGTACAGTCGGCGGTGAGGCCGCTTTTGAGAGCCGACGAAACACGCGGAGCAAGGTCGCGACCGAGCGACGAAGCGCCGAACAGCGCTATTTGCGGTTTCTCTTCCTTAAAAAGTCCGACGATTATAGACGTGTGAGGCAAAGTGCAGTACGGTTCGAGACGGGCGTCGTCGGCAATATGCACGATGTCGGCTCCATATCCGTACAGTTCTTTTTCGATGCCGGATAACTGATGTCCGATAACTAAGGCTTCGAGTTTACAATTCAACCGTTTAGCCAATTCGCGTCCTTTTGTAAGCAATTCGAGGCTCACATCGGCAATTTTACCCTTTTCTGTTTCACAGTAAACAAAGATATTATTCATTGTTAAAATTTATTACTCTTTATCGTTAAAATCAATTTTATCTATTTTTGCGAAATATGCGGCGACTTTTGCGCCGTATTTTGTTTCCAACTCTTTCCAAACCTCGCTTTTCAGTATTATCAGGGAATGAATATCATAATCGTCCAAACTCAGTTTGAACACCCTTATTTCGAAATCTGGTTTGATTATTTCGTTGAATTGTCGAACAATCGAGTACCCGCCCTCAGAATCGTCTATGACATGCCTGTTTTCATCGATATGTACAATCAATTTATCATCTTCATAATCAGCATCTATGTCGTAGGGGAGATATTCGTCGGCAAGGACGTTAATCATTTCGCAATAATCGTCGTCGACGAATATCGGTATTGTAAACAGGATTTCGAAAAGTTCTTCAGCATCAAGGCTGTCTGCATCGCCAAGATCATCAGATTCACCGGTATCGTCGTCATCTTCGTCCGGCGCCAGAATTTCGTCGATTTCATCTCTGTAGAGATCAAAATATTCGTCGGGTTTTCCTTCGAATAAGATTTTAAAATCATTATGTGTTGGTGTCATATAAATATATTTTAATCAAATTAATACTAACCGATTGTGTGATTGGCGATAAGTTCTTTAATCAACGATTCGATATCGGCGTCAGCGTCGCTGAGTGTTTTCGATTCTTTAACCTGAAAGACAACGTTTTCAATCTTTTTCACTTTTGTCGGAGAACCTTTCAACCCGAATTGTTCTTCTTCGCCATCGATATCCGACACTCCCCATTCGGGAATATTCAGATAAGTCCTTAACTGATGAAACTCAATATAATCGCTGTCTTGAGCCTGTAATTCGCTGACAGTTTTTGCATGTTTGTATTTCATCAAATATTTTGCGTTTCGAGGACGGCATACCGGAGCCGATGCGTTAACTGTCAATACCAAAGGCAATTTACTTTTGACGGTTTCGACTCCGCGTTCTAACCGGCGCAAAACTGTTATTTCGTCGTTTTCGAACGAAATAACTTCTTCGACATAAGTTATTTGCGGCAAACCGAGTTTTTCGGCGACCTGAGGTCCGACTTGTGCTGTATCGCCGTCAATTGCCTGACGTCCTGCGATTACCAAGTCCGGGTTCAACTTTCTTATAGCACACGAAAGTGCATACGAAGTAGCCAGAGTATCGGCGCCTGCAAATTTCCTGTCGGTCAGGAGAATACCGCCATCTGCACCACGAAACAGTCCTTCTCGGATAATATCGGCAGCCCGTCCAGGTCCCATTGTGAGCAATTCGACCGTTGTTTCGGGATTACTGTCTTTCAATCTCAACGCTAATTCGAGTGCGTGCAAGTCTTCGGGATTGAAAATTGCAGGCAAAGCGGCACGATTAACTGTTCCTTCGGCTGTCATGGCATCTTTACCAACGTTACGTGTATCAGGAACTTGTTTTGCTAAAACAACTATTTTTAAGGCTTTAGTCATAATACTTATTTAATAATTAAATCCAAATTTTCATTAACATTAACTTAATAATACTTCGAACATCTGACAGTCAAGCTAATTTATTCGATCCGCCGAAACTCATGGGCATCACCGTACCCGATTTGTCGTCCGTTTTTATTGTTCCGTGCCCCGCTTCATACTTTAAGATATTGTCCTGCAAGGCTACTAACAATCTTTTTGCATGTTCGGGCGTCAGGATAATCCTGCTTTGTACTTTTGCTTTTGGTATTCCCGGCATTATCCGGACAAAATCCACTACAAATTCCGACGAAGAATGCGCTATTATTGCGAGATTTGAATAGATTCCCTGCGCCACTTCTTCGGTGAGTTCGATGTTTATTCCTTCTTGATTTTCCATCATATTTTTACTTTTATATTATTAATAATCATTTATATATATGTTTTATATTTATTTATATTTCCGGATTCAAAACTCCTTCCAGACTAAAACGTTTTCGATAGTCCTGTATCGACCGTTCGATGATTTCGTGCGCTTCCGCCATTCCATAAATCGATACGAGTTCGCATTTGGGTTTGACAACTCCGGGAATGTCTTTATACGTTATGAAATAATGCTTTAAACGTTCGAGAACATAACTCGGAATGTCCGAAATATCGTTGTAATCGCCGTAAACAGCATCGTTGTCCATGACTGCAATCAACTTGTCGTCTGCCTGATTGCCGTCGATAAGCCTGATTCCGCCTATCGGACGCGCTTTGACCAGAATATCTCCATGACTGATAACTTTTTCCGTCAAAACGCAAATATCAATCGGGTCTTCGTCGCCATTGATGTCGAACCGTTGAAGAGCCTTTCTGCTCACTTCTGCAACTAATTCACCACAATACGTTTGCGGAATAAATCCATATAGAGCGGGAATGACATTGGAATACTTTTGAGGACGGTCGATGCGAAGATAACCGCTTATCTTATCGACTTCGTATTTCACTGTATCAGTGGGCACTATCTCGATAAAACAAGTAACTACCTTTGGCGCTTCTTTTCCGAAACTTATTCCATGCCACGGATGGGATTTGTACCTCATTCCCATTAGCCGCCCAACTATGGGGTCGAAAGAATCATACATATAACATTCTAATTTTTAAATAATTTCAGCGCTTTCTCTCGGTATCCATCCCTGACTTTTACCGTCGGTAAGGATTATTCTGTAATAATTCCCCTGTTTATCTATTATCCTGACTTTCAATCCTTCGTGAATGATAAACAAATCGGAACCCGAATTATTCGGCGTGCTTTTGACCACCACTTCCGACGAATAAATAATAGCCTCCGAACGACTCAATGCCTGATTCCGTTGCCGGTATCCAAGATAAAACGACGTGACGCTCAACAATATAAACAGACAAAATCCCGTAAAAGACAATTTCCTTATTCTGGATGTCTGCGAAAAAATAAAAAACGACAACAGCAGCAACGACAGTATTATTAGTGTGAAAAACACTATCGACCAGGTATTTCCCGTAAAAATGTTCATCACATTGTCTAACCATGTCGTTATAAAAATGTCCTGCACTTCGTCGATTTTGTCGATCTGCATTGCTTTCACAAAATCAAGATTGTGCAAAATGTCGGGATTTGTCGGGTCGAGACGCCGCGCCCGTTCATAATTCAAGTGTGCCGCTCCCAGCAAATTCTGTTTAAAACAGGCATTCCCGAGATTAAAATATATTTCGGCAGATTCTCCGTTTTCATTTAAAATCTGCTCATACAACTGCGCGGCTTCCTGATAGTTAGCAATAGAATAACTGTTGTTGGCTCTGTTCCACAGGGTATCTGCGGGAATCTCGCCGGCAACACAGTAAATCACTGATATTAAGAACACTGAAACTAAACCTATAAATCTCATCTAAATATTCTTTTTATTAAAAAAACAACTGCAAAATTACAATATTTTCACAAATTTGATTTAAAAATTTTCGATACTGCAAAAAAGCCGTCTTTTTTTACGAGACGGCTTCCTTTAAATTGTTAACAAAATATCAAAATCAATATCTGTTACTGCGGTTATAACCACCACGGTTATAGCCATCACCTCCACGATCTCCGCGATCTCCGCGATTTCCGCCCGAACGGGAATTATTCGACGGCGCTCTGCGAGGACGCTCTTCTCTTGGACGAGCTTCTGAGACGGAAATTGTCTTTCCATCTAAATCGGAACCGTCTAATGCGCTGATTGCTTCACTCGCAGAGTGGTCGTCCGGCATTTCAACGAAACCGTATCCCCGGGAACGTCCCGTGAATTTGTCCGTAATAATCTTGGCTGAAACTACATCGCCATACGCCTCAAAGGCGTTCTGTAAATCTTCGCTTGTGAGT
Source organism: Prevotellaceae bacterium (assembly GCA_031278135.1). Classification (GTDB taxonomy): domain Bacteria; phylum Bacteroidota; class Bacteroidia; order Bacteroidales; family UBA932; genus JAIRLF01. The sequence continues at coordinate 6,564 of JAITKY010000192.1, forward strand.
CCGAAACTCAAATTAGCGATGAAAATGTTTTTCATTCGAAAAAAAAAATAAAAAATTATTAAAACCTATTTGATTCAGGAGAAAAAACGGAAGCACTAGATATTCTTTGACAAAACGGCTAATATCCTAATTAAACTCGTGTACCAAATTCGGCGCAAAGGTAGAAATTATTTTTAATACAACAATGAAAAAATTGAAAAATTTTTTTTATTCATTCTAAATCGTTACTTTTCAGGCACAACGATGTGATTCGGTTATGTAAATTTCGGTCAAAAAAAATAAAAAAAGTACAGCTATACATCTAAATAAAAAAAATATTACCTTTGTGACTTGAAAATTGTTTGTACATGAAGATAGGACATATTGATTTTGAGAGCAATCCATTGTTTTTGGCTCCTATGGAAAATGTTACGGATCCATCTTTCAGATATATGTGCAAGCAATTTGGAGCGGATATGGTATATACTGAATTTGTTTCGTCCGACGGTTTGATACGTGATGCATACAAATCGCTGGAGAAGTTGAAAATCAGTGATGACGAGCGTCCCATCGGGATACAGATTTATGGGCATTTGATTGAGCCGATGATTGAAGCGGCACAAATGGCGGAACAGGCGAACCCGGATTTGATTGATATAAACTTCGGTTGTCCGGTAAAAAAAATCGCTAACAGAGGCGCTGGTTCGGGAATGATGAAAGATCCCGATAAAATGGTCGAAATGACCCGGCAAATAGTCAATGCTGTTAATGTTCCCGTAACAGTCAAAACCCGTTTGGGATGGGACGAAAACAGTCTGATAATATGCGAATTGGCAGAACGTTTACAGGATGTGGGCATTGCAGCGCTGACAATTCATGGACGGACACGTAGCCAGTTGTATAAAGGCCTTGCCGACTGGACTTTGATAGGCGAAATGAAACATAACAGGCGGATACATATTCCCATTATTGGCAATGGGGATGTGAACAGTCCCGAAGTGGCAAAAGAACGGTTTGAGATGTATGGAACAGACGCAATTATGATTGGCAGAGCAACTTACGGATGTCCATGGATATTCAGAAGCATCAAACATTATCTCGAAAAAGGGGAATTGTTGCCCGAACCGGACGTTGACGAAAGAGTCAGGATTGCTAAAATGCACTTTCTCAAATCGGTTGAGGTAAAAGGCGAAAAAGTTGGAGTATTGGAAATGAGAAGACATTTGAGTTCATACTTTAAAGGATTGAATGATTTTAAGGATACAAAATTGAAACTTGTAACAGAAAACAACCCTGAAGAGGTGCTTAAATTGCTTGATTATATAGGAAAACGCTGGGAAAATGGTGAATGAAACATTTGATATGTCAGGACGGACAGGCATAGCGTCCGACCACGCAGGATACAATTTAAAGACCTGTCTTGTAGCGAGATTGAAGGAATGGGGTTGTGAGGTTACAGATTATGGTACCGATTCCGGCAATAGCGTCGATTATCCCGATTTCGGGCATCCGCTCGGCAAAGCCATTGATACAGGGGAATGTAAACGTGGAATTGCAATATGTTATTCCGGCAACGGGATTAATATGGTTTTGAACCGTCACAGAGGCGTCAGGGCGGCGTTATGCTGGAACAAAGATGTTGCAGTGCTCGCACGAAAACATAACGATGCCAATGTCTGTGTGTTACCGGGACATTTCATTACAGGCGAGGAAGCCGCAGATATTGTTAAATTGTTTTTTGCGACTTCGTTTGACGGAGGAAGACACCAGCGAAGAGTCGAAAAAATTAATTCGGGGTTACAGCGATGATTGGATTTTATAGCGAAGGTGCGCCGTTCCCGCTCAAAGGGAAAAAATGGTCTGTTAAAAAGCAGATAGTGAGTTTGATAGAAATGGAAAACAGAAAAGCCGGCGATTTGTGCTTTGTTTTCTGTACGGATGATTATTTGCTCGAAATCAACAAAAAACATCTCGATCACGATTATTATACCGATGTCATAACTTTCGACTACACAACGGATAACGCCGTCTCGGGCGATATTTTCATTAGTGTCGAAAGGGTGACTGAAAATGCCGCTGAATTTGACGTATCGTTCAACCATGAACTAAGCAGGGTTATGTATCATGGAGTCTTGCACTTGTGTGGATATAACGACAAGTCGGACGACGAAAAACAAACAATGCAGAAAAAAGAAGATTTTTATTTAAAAACATTTTCAATAACAGAATAATGCCAAAAGATACTGATCAGGAATTAATACAAAAAGCTTTAAACAAAGACCAGAAAGCGTATAGCCGCTTGTTGTCGCGCTACCGTGACAATATTTTCTACTATATTCTGAGAATGGTCGGAGATAAAACACACGCCGACGACCTTACACTGGAATCGTTCGACAAAGCTTTTCAAAATCTGCATAAATATGACGAGCAATATGCTTTTAGCACATGGCTTTACAAGATTGCTAAAAATTGTACGATTGATTTCGTGAGAAAACGGAAACTGAACTCTCTCCATATCAATTACGGTTCGGACGAAGATGAATCTTCGATAAACGAAAGCGCTTTATACTCAAGCGCTCCTAATCCCGAAGAGAGTATGATACAGCAACAGGAGGAATTGAAATTAATGAATTTCATAGAATCGATGAAACCAAGATATCGAAAACTCATTGAACTAAGGTATATTAATGAATATGCTTATGAAGAAATCGCCGAAGAACTTAATATTCCATTAGGAACAGTTAAAACGCGACTTTTCCGTGCAAAAAATATTCTCGCAGAGATGATTCTTACTGCATCGGAAGACGAAAAAAAATAAAACTCCTGCGTGAATCCATATCAGTATTTGTCTAAAAAACTACAATACTCAAATTTATAGCAATTTATATTCGAAAAAAAAAGATCGAAACTTTAATTCGGCGTATGCCAATCTTTTCATTGATTGATCAGAATTTACAGAAGTTATGTACAATCCTGTTAATTCGTGTCTGTCCGAAAGCTCTGTTATATCAATTGTATTGTCGTGAGACCTAACAGGTTAAAAAATCAGTCAGGTCTGAACAAGCGCAGCGCAGTTCCGGGGACAACGCCAACCCTCTCTATCAACCCCGCAAGACCCCCCAGCGGGACCTACGGGAGGCACTGTTATATAAAAACGGCAAAACGAAACGTCCCTCATTCTGCAAAACGAAACGTCCCTATTTAAGCCCGGCACTCTAACTTCAAAACACCATTAAATCAATATTTTACTATATAATCATCACCTTACTCGTTGTCCATCCGTTGTCCACCCGTTGGGACGTTTCGTTTTGCCGAAATTCAAAAAATTCGACGCAATGATTAATAAAGGTTGATTTTCGGAAAAACATTACTTTTGCAAAAAATAAAAGGCATGAAAGAATACTTATTAAATAGGATTTGGGAAGAGATGAAACAAGTTAATACAAATATGTATTATGCTGAGATTATTAGAGATAGGCAAACTAAAATAGGGAAATACAAAGATTTTATAATTACTATTTTTTTCAGCTGGTGGAGCCGCGCTATCGCTTATAAATATTCTTTTTCCAACTATTGCGGCAACGGTTGTGGCTATTTTGGCAATAATAACACAGTTTTTTCAGTTCTACAATGGGGATAAGTTATGCGGTCTTCATACGGATTGCACTATGTACTTCAACAGGTTGCAGGATTTGTTTTGCTGCTTAATTATGACGAGATAAACGCAAAAGAAGCCCTTGTCCGCTTTGATTCGTTGCTTGACGCGAACGCCGGAAATCGGGCAAATATTCGGCAAAATCAATAAAAAAAACAGAAACGGCGGCTAAACAAAAAAGTGCGGTGTACATTTGCACCGTGAAATCAATAATGATTTTCGAAGAGTAAATATAAATATTATAAGATAAAAATTGCATAGAGATGAAGCTTTTTTTCACAAATAATTGTCAGATAAACCGGCGGGAAATCGCTCGGGGTGATACTGTTTTTGGAGAGAGAGAGAGAGAGAGAGAGAGAGAGAGAGAGAGAGAGAGAGAGAGAGAGAGAGAGAGAGAGAGAGAGAGAGAGAGAGAGAGATAAAGATATATAGATAGACAAAGAGAAAAAAATAGATAAAAATATATAGAGAGATCA
>JAITKY010000210.1 GCA_031278135.1 Prevotellaceae bacterium
GGTATTAATGTATCTGTTAGACATATTGATATGAAATAAATTTTAAGTAATATATTCATGAAAAAGTTAGTATTATTATCGGTTTTTAGTTTAGTTTTTGTGAGTGCATTATTTGCGCAGGCTAAGATACAGTTTTCGGATACGAAGCATGATTTCGGGAATGTGAAAGAGGCAAATGGACCTGTTTCGCACGTTTTTACATTTAAAAATACGGGAAATGCGCCTTTGGTGATAAAGAATGTTGAAACTTCGTGCGGATGTACTTCGCCGGAATATACCAAAGAGCCTGTTCAACCGGGCAAATCGGGAACAGTGAAAGCCACGTTCGACCCTTCCGGACGCCCGAATTATTTCGATAAAAACTTGACGGTCACATCTAATGCGGAGAACAGTAGTGTTGTGTTGAATATTAAGGGAGATGTCCAAGCAAAAGTTTTGACCATCGAAGAACAGTATCCTTTTGCTATCGACAAGGTGCGGTTCAAAAGCCGTATTTTCGAGTTGTACAAAGTGTTATCGACAGGTACAAGAACCGAAAATCTCGAAGTTATCAACACAGGAACAACTCCTGCCATACTTGTTTTTGAGAATGTGCCGGCTTATATAACCATTAAAGCCGACCCTGTCAGCATTCCTGCAGGGTCTAAAGGAACTATCAGTTGCACGTATAACGCTACAAAGAAAATAGATTATGGTTCTGTAACCGACGATATTACAGTCAAAATTAAAGGTGTAAAAGGGACATTAACGGTGAGAGCAAATATCATAGAAGACTTTTCGGGTTTAACTTCAGCCGAACTTGAGAAGGCGCCTGTCGTAACGAGAGAAAAGACTAATCATCAATTCGATAAAATCAAAAAAGGTGAAAAAGTCAGTGCAACTTTCGAAATCAAAAACGAAGGAAAAACAGATTTGATAATCCGGAAAGTCACAAGCGACAGCAAATATGTGAAATCGACGATAGCCGAAAATACTGTCAAGCCGGGGAAATCGACGACTCTGACGCTGGAATTGACGGCAGACGACGAGCCGGGCGAAAAATTCTATGCCACGACTGTGATTTCCAATGCTCCGAAACAATGGTCACTCACCTTTTATTTAATAGGTACGATAGAATAACAACTATCAAAATATGACATTCAAACAGGAAATTGAACGACGCAGGACTTTGGCGGTTATTGCTCATCCCGACGCAGGAAAAACAACTCTGACCGAAAAACTTCTGCTTTTCGGGGGTGCTATACATATCGCCGGCGCAGTGAAGTCTAACAAAATACTGAAACCGGCAACATCCGATTTTATGGAAATCGAACGTCAGAGAGGTATATCTGTCTCGACTTCGGTGATGACTTTCGAATACTGTGACCGAAAAATCAATATATTAGATACGCCCGGACATGAAGATTTTGCGGAAGATACTTACCGGACATTGACCGCAGTAGATAGTGTTATCATAGTGATTGACGGTGCAAAAGGCGTTGAATTGCAGACCCGTCGGCTGATGGAAGTGTGCCGAATGAGAAACACGCCCGTGATTGTGTTCATCAACAAACTCGACAGGGAAAGCAAAGATCCGTTCGATTTACTCGACGAAATAGAAAAAGAATTGAAAATAAACGTTGTGCCTCTTAGTTGGCCCATCGGAGACGGGGCGTCGTTCAAAGGTGTTTACAATCGTTTCGAAAAAAAATTGCAACTGTTCTATTCGGTAAATAAACAGAAATCGGACGCCGGAATTTTGGAAATTATCGATTTGAAATCGGACGAAGCGGTAACGGCACTGGGCGAAGCTAATAAACGATTGCAGGATGATCTGGAAATTATCGAAACCGTTTATCCCGAATTTGACAAGACAGAATATGACGCAGGTAAACTTGCGCCGGTATTTTTCGGCAGCGCTGTGAATAATTTTGGCGTCCGGGAACTGCTGAATTGCTTTGTAGAAATCGCACCCTATCCGCAAAAATCCATTACCGATACCCGCGAAATAAGTCCTTTTGAATCAAAACTCACCGGGTTTGTATTCAAAATACATGCCAATCTCGATCCAAATCATCGCGACAGGATCGCGTTTCTCAAAATCTGTTCGGGCGTTTTCGAACGGAACAAGCCATATTTTCATGTCGCTTCGAAAAAACAAATACGGTTTTCGTCGCCAAACACGTTTCTCGCCGACAAAAAATCGATTGTCGATAAATCGTTTCCCGGAGATATTGTGGGATTGCACGATACCGGAACTTTCAAAATCGGAGATACTTTAACCGAAGGTGAAATACTTAATTTCAAAGGTATTCCGAATTTTTCGCCCGAATTGTTCCGGTATATCGAAAACGCCGACCCAATGAAATCAAAACAATTGGCAAAAGGTATCGACCAACTGATGGACGAAGGTGTCGCACAACTGTTTACACTGAAAATAAACAATAGAAAAATAATCGGATGCCTCGGAATGTTGCAGTTCGATGTAATTCAGTATCGTCTGGAGCACGAATATGGCGCAAAATGCAAGTACGAACCGATTGCTCTATACAAAGCATGCTGGTTCGAAAGCGATGACAAAAACCAGTTAGACAACTTTATGACACGTAAATATCATAACATAGCCCTCGACAAATACGGTAGAAACGTATATCTCGCCGATTCGGCTTACGCCCTGAAAATGGCCGAAGATAAATTCAATAAAATCAAATTCCATTTCACTTCAGAAATGACGTCTGTGAGTTATGAGTGATGATTGATGATTGTCATGTCCTGAAATTAAGTATACAGACAAAAGAAGTAAAAGTATGACAAAAAGAGTAAAAACGTATAACTCGGTACAGTATTTGCTTTAAAGAAAAATAGTTCAGGAAGTGTCATCCGGATCGAGCATCAAAGGTGGTGCGACAGTTCAAAGCTGTATAAAGAAATTTGGGCGGGAAGACTTGTTAAACAAAGTAGTAAGAATAGAAATGAAAAGAGAAAAAGACAGATTAAAACAGTTAGAAAAGGAATTGCAGGCGACAAAAATAGCCTTAGCAAAAAAGACGATGGTAGTAGATGCCTTGGAAATTCTAATAGAAAAAGCGAACCGTCATTATGAGACGGATTTAAAAAAAAATTGGGGACAGGAACAATGAGACAGGTACATATGGAACAAGGATATAGCATTAGGTATTTAAGTTCATATTTTGGTTACACACGAGATGGGTATTACAAGTCCATATCAAGGATAAGTTCCGTCGAGTTAAGCAAAGCAATGTTAATCACATCGGTAATGGAAATCCGCAGACAGTATCCCCGTATGCCATCGCACTTTCATAACAGTGATTCTCTTCCGTCATACTTATGTGTATCTTATTTTTGAGTAATATGTTAGTATAATCATTGCTGCAATATTGTATACCATGGTCGGAATGACGAATAACTCCTTCCGACGATTTGCACTTTTTAACGCTTGTAAAAGTGCATTTATACATCCTTCAAGGGCTAAACTCGTGGACTTTCCCAGCCTGCTATTGTCCGGAAATAGACGTCCGTCAACAAAAACAAATATGCAAAGCCTTTCTCTGTCCGAATATACGTTATGTCACGGCACCATACCTGATTCGGTTGGGTGTTTGACCTGCCGCCTGAAGAACTTGACGAAAACGGACAGGAAAATAATTCGATGCTACAAATTATACATTAAAAAAAATAGATCTGAAAATTATAACGCTTACATTATCTGTGATATTACTGTCTGTTATTGTTTGTTTTTTTTGTTTACAGTAAAAACATTAACAACAAATTATTTTCAGATTTAAATTCTATTCGACCGTAATCCTTGCAAGAACATTTCCATAATCGATTATCTTTTTGTTTTCGATGTACTTGATTAAGACATCGGCAGTGTTTACATTCAGAGCAATTCCGGCGTCGTCGTGAGCAAATTTGTACGTCGAATAGATGTAACTGTTCATTCCTACCGCATATTTTTTGGATTTATTCAGCGCTACGCCGTTTTTATCCAGAATTTTAACAGATTTTTCCTTTCCTTTTGCGGTTATAGTGCAGTTGATTCCGGAAACAAGAATCGTCTGGTTTTTAAGCAGGAACTTTTCGATTTCGTCATAACTCATCATAATCTTAACTACGTCGTTTCCAAACGGATCTAAAGCATATACAGTATTTAAAGTTATGTCTCCTTTCGGGATGCTGTTTATCCGTATGCCTCCAGAGTTGAGAAAAGCGATATCCAAGTCCAGCATTTCGGTTAAAGCGTCTGTCATTAAAGCGCCGAGTTTCTTTTTGCCGGATATTCTGGATGCTACATGACCGATAACTTTGTTTCCCTTGTCGTTGGCTTTGTATGAATCGACAAGTTGTTTGATTTCAAGGTCTTCATCGGTAAGTTCATTCAGATTGACCAACTTGTTGGTTTTGTCGACTATCTGTCCTTTTTTCACTGATATTCTGGTTTCTCCGACATAATCCAGTTTCGAAGACGCCTGTGTTATCAAAACTCCGTTTTCGACCATTCCGTTGTCAATTTTCGTATGCGAATGTCCGCCAAGTATGATATCGATTTCGGGATATTTTTTCGCAATATTGACGTCGGGGTTTACTCCGAGGTGCGACAACAGAATAAATACGTCGCTGCCGCTAAGAAAAGAATATTCGCCTACGGTTTTTGCCGGCGACACGAATTTCAAACCTGTCACATTGTCGGGATGCGTCGAAGGTATTCCACCCGAACCAACTTCAATCAAACCCAATACCGACATCACTACTCCATTGATATTAAATATCCTGTAAGGTTCAACAGGTCGAAGCGTCGAATTTTCTCCATATTGAATATTCGCACATATAAACTGAAATTTAGCCTGTTCCATCCTTTTATTCAATACCTCCTGTCCGTAATCGAACTCATGATTGCCAATGGAACTCAAACAGTAACCTGTTTTATTCATTATATCGACAATAGGATAACCCTTTTCGGGATATTGGTCAACCAACGGATTTCCCGAAAACAAATCGCCATCGCTAAATAAAAAAGTATTGGGATTTTCGGCTTTCAACTTTTTGTAATACGCCGATAATTTGGGAAAATTATCAATACTCCCGTGCATATCGTTTGTACACAGGATAATGATTTCCGCATCTTTTCCACATCCTGCAAAAAACAGTGCAAGGACTAATATTTTTACAAATCTTAACCGTATCATAATAAATTCTCTAATTTTTTGATAAATAATTCACATCCTTCCTGTAAAGCGCCATCGATGCCGGTCTGGTTGCCGTACCTGTCCAAAATTTCGTACTGCGATACTTTGCGTATAATTCTTTTATCGAAATTTAAAACGGCGTCTTTTACTTTTGCTCCTTCAAATAACGTTATTTTCTTCTCATTAACAAATACTTTCATCCAAAACAATCATTATAAAACCAGTGCAAAGTTACAAACAATAATCGAAGACACTGTCAAGAAAAATTATCTGTTCGCCTGTATCGTGAGCCAGTGATGCCGAAAAAAACAAGGTCAATATCCCAGCTGACGTCCGGAATTTTACATTATTCCCAACGAGGGGTTGATATTAACCCACATTGCGTCTCTCACATTTCGAAACAATGTTAAATTTGAGTTAAAAAAGGTAAAAATTTTGAAAGTTACCGGAATTTCGATGGCATATTCGTATAAAATATCCTATCTTTGCACAATTATTTATTAAAAAACGGAAATGATTTTAAGAATTAAATCTTTAAATGACAAATTTTTAGATATCTTATGCAAAAATCCGAATACCGATAATGGATTATATTGCAAGCCATTGCAAAATGGACAGGTTATCGGTAATGTTGTCGACAAAAACGAATACGATGTTGTTTTTCAGGACGAAAAATACAGTTATTGCCCCGAAGAAAGTAATACCATTGATTATCAAAGTTATTGTTCTCCATTGGCAGTATTGCACATTTGCAACACATTGTTTGGGCATATCCTGAAAAGCCGCAAAGAATATGCCGAAACTGCTATTAAGTGGCTGGGTGTCACACAGGGAGAGGTCGATAACACAGTCTGCACCATCGAAATACCTTCGTTCTACATAGATTCCAACTGGTACAGAAACGGCAGATTCCTGTTATCCAAATATTTCGAAGATATCGAAGTTGTGCAGCAATCGAAATGTGTCTTCCGACTGACTGTTACCGGAAAAACGGTGTTCGACACTTTCAATTTGTTGGCGTTGGTCGCTGTATTTTCCCATGTTACAAACAATTACGGAATGTATACCTTCATCGACGACAATTTGGCGCAAAAATTGGGACGAATACTTACTAACATCGATAATGTACCGTATTTTGTTTTCTATCTGTATATTATGCGGGCTGTGAAGTCGGTTAAACAATTTGAAACGCTCAAGCCGGTATTTGAAAACTATCTGGCAAAAAACGGATTAAAAGCAAATCTGGTTATCGAAGGCACTTCCCGACAACGGTTAACTTTCGTAACCAACTTGTTAGAACACAACATTCCGGTGTTGGACATAGGCTGTGGCGAATTGCTTTACTACAAAAAAATGATGACGCTCAATTTTGCCGCCGATTATTACGCCATCGATAAAAACCCCGATATTGAGCAAATTGCAGCAAACATATCCCGTCGTTACGACGATAAAAACCTGTTTTTTTACAATTCGTTAGACGAATTTACTTCAGACGAACAGGTGAACATCCTTTTGACGGAAGTTATTGAACACAACTCAATGGAAGAATCTAAAAAATTAATTTCCAAAGCATTTTCGTATAATTTCAACAAAGTGATTATCACAACTCCAAACGTGGAGTTCAATTCTTTCTACAGCATGGAAAACAAATTGCGTCACGAAGATCACTGTTTCGAATTGACGCGCGACGAATTTAAGTCGTTGATAACATACTGTATTAAAGGAGAAAACATAAATGTCGAATATTTTTATCTGGGCGACAGCCTGAACGGCATTCAGCCCGTGCAAGGATGTATAATAAAAAAGTAAACATGGAAAAAGATGATTTGAAACGATTAAAAAACCGTATTAACTGGTTTTGTAAGAACAAAATAAACGCTTTCTCTCCGACTATATCTCCTGCGCCTAAATCGCCGGAACGTAATGAGATAGAAAGCATTGACAACGCTATCCGGTATTTTTTTGCAAATAGCGTACCGGAAATTGTGGTACAGCGGAAATATATGGGTTCATATTGCGATATTTATCTGCACAAAAATTTGGAAGACAGTTATTTCGTGAGTCGTAACGGATACAAAATCAATCATATCGACCTGCAAGCCGCAAAAGAAAGTTGTCGCAAATTACACGAACGTTTCGACTGGACAAATCTGGCTTTGGTCATTATTCAGTCGGAAATGATGCCTTGGAGTATTTTAGGTAAAGGTCTGATAGACGATGAATTTATTGGCTATTTGAATGTTCATCAAAATCATTGCAAATATCTGAAACAGTCGGATTTATATCGTAAAATAGCGACAGTCAAAGAATCTCCCGAATACAAGGCATTTCAGAAAGATAGTAAAATGCTGACAAATAAGGAATTATCCGATAAATATCCAAGCCACATTATCCGACAGTACAGTTCGCTGGCAGCGTTTAAGGTGTTGAACATGAATGTTTATGAGACTGCCATTCAAATCTATGAACAGCAAATCAATCATTTCGGGCAGGAAGGCAGTGTCTGTTTCAAACCTTTTAATATCCTGAAAAAGGTTTATGATAATGAAAACGAGGAGTTTATTAACGACAATCTGAGCTATAACGAAGTTAACGACGATGAATTTCTTTGTCTGGATATTCACACGGAAGACGTTTTGGAACAGTCGATTAGCCGGGTTTACGAATGGTTTGAAGTGTTGTCGCAAAACATGGAAGAAGGAATTGTCATTAAACCCCGCAGAGCATTTATCCACAATCTGCCGCCAGCGTTCAAAATCAGAAATAACAACTATCTGACAATGATTTACGGAGTTGATTTTCAGGAACAATATGATTATTACCTGAAAAAACGCAACATAAAACGCAAGTTGGAATGTTCGGTAAACGATTGGATGCTGAACTGGGAGATGCTGAAAATCAAATATAAAGATATACACGAAGAAAATTATGTGTTAAAAAACCTGATTTTCGATCGGATTATGGGCGAAAAAGTCGAGGAAACATTAGATATAAAATTGTGAGAATCATGAAGAAAAATCCTCAAATATTACTGCTAATTGGCGCGCCGGGGTCGGGAAAAAGTACTTTTGCCAAATATTTTATCCGCACTGAAGAAAACTGGATGCGCCTTTGTCGTGATGATTTCCGAATGATGAATTTCAGCGATTCGCTTTTGTCGCAATACGAAGAATCGTTGATCTCGGAAATACTTGATACTTCGGTAGAAACATTGCTTCGTAAAAAATACAACGTCCTGCTTGATGCAACTCATTGCCGTGCAGAATATTTGAAGCATTATATCGAAAAATTTAATTCAATTGCCGATATATCTTTCAAACTTTTCGAATGTGAAACAGACGAATTGATTGCGCGTTGTGAAAAACGGTATGCCGAAACAGGCCGGTATGTTCCCGAAAACATTATTCGACGGTTTGTCAATGATTTGGAGACGTTGAAAACGACATTCGATTTTTCTCCCCGTCCTTTAACACGAACGACGTATGTCGCTGAAAAACAGGATGTCAATCTTCCAAAAGCGATTATGTGCGATTTGGACGGCACTTTGGCGATAATGAGTAATCGCGACCCTTACAACGCATCCGAATGCGATAAGGATGTTTTGAATGAAGCGGTTGCAAGCGTGTTAAAAGTATTTCACGCAAATGGTTATAACATTTTGCTTTTATCGGGACGCGAAGAAACTTTTCGTGAACCGACATTGCGTTTTTTGTCAAAATTTTCCATATCATATCATCAGTTATGGATGCGCAAAGCAAAAGATTTCCGTAAAGACGCTGTTATCAAACGTGAAATTTTTGACCGTGAAATTTCGGGAAAATACAGTATCGAATTTGTGCTCGACGACCGCGATCAGGTTGTGGAAATGTGGCGTAAAGATTTGAAATTAAATTGTTTTCAAGTCAATTACGGAAATTTTTGAAAATCGTCACCCGTCATTGCGACTGCGAGGAACGAAGCAGAAAGCAATCCAGAAATCGTTGATAATAATATCATAAATTAAGCAACTAAAAATGTTGTTTGTAGCATTTTTTTGCACTTTGCACATTTTGTTCACTATATGAAAAAAATATTATACCTTTGTACTTTATTCGGAATTAACAGTAATAAACAGTAGTAAAATAATGCTGGAATAGAATGAATATAATTAAAACTAAAACGATTACGGATTCCAACTCTAATAAATATATTTGTTGC